>NZ_JBMDXJ010000308.1:0-12100 GCF_048594945.1 Pseudactinotalea sp.
GCAGTCGCTGATCGGCGAGCAGTTCGTCGAGTGCTCGCCCACGCAGGGCCGAGCCTCGACCTCCGACTTCGACCTGACCGCGCTGTACGACGAGAGCAAGTCGATAGCCGAGGGCGCCCTGCTGATCCCCGGATACGGCCCGGGCACCTGGTACGCGCGTATCTTCGAGGCCGGCGACTTCTTCCCCGGCGACAAGCCGATCAAGAGCTTCACCAAGCGCCAGCTGCACGACCTCCTCTACAAGGAGCCCACCAAGATCAAGGCCGAGGGCGTCAACGTCACCTTCGAGGGCCTGATCCCGCGGATCCAGAAGTCGTTCCTGTCCAAGGACGTCGAGGCGATGCAGCCGCACGTGCGGCGTTTCGTCGAGCGGGCCATCACCTTCGGGCGGTGTCCCGACTGCGAGGGCACGCGGCTCGCCCCGGAGGCGCGGTCTTCAACGATCAGGGGCAAGAACATCGCGGACCTGTGCGCGATGCAGATCACCGATCTCGCGGAGTGGGTGCGGGATCTGGACGAGCCGTCGGTGGCTCCGTTGCTGGAGGGACTGCGCGACCTGCTGGACTCGTTCGTGTCGATCGGCCTGGGCTATCTGTCGCTCGAGCGGCCATCCGGATCGCTGTCCGGGGGAGAGGCGCAGCGAACCAAGATGATCCGCCACCTCGGCTCGGCCCTGACGGACGTCACCTACGTCTTCGACGAGCCGTCGATCGGGCTGCACCCGCACGACATCGCGCGCATGAACGAGCTGCTGCTGCAGCTGCGCGACAAGGGCAACACCGTGCTGGTGGTCGAGCACAAGCCGGAGATGATCGCGGTCGCCGACCACGTGATCGACCTGGGACCCGGGGCGGGCACCGCCGGGGGAGAAGTGACCTTCACCGGGTCGCTCGCCGAGCTACGAAGCAGCGGCACCGTCACCGGGAAGCACCTCGACGACAAGGCGAGGATCAAGGGCGAGGTGCGCTCCGCCGTCGGGAAGATCGAGGTGCGCGGCGCGAACGCGAACAATCTCCAGGATGTGGACGTCGATGTCCCGTTGGGGGTGCTGGTGGCGATCACCGGCGTCGCGGGATCCGGCAAGAGCTCGCTGATCGGGGGCTCGGTGGAGGAGCGCGAGGGCGTCGTCGTCATCGACCAGCGCGGCATCAAGGGGTCGCGTCGATCCAACCCGGCCACGTACACGGGACTGCTGGACCCGATCCGCAAGGCGTTCGCGAAGGCCAACGGCGTGAAGCCGGCTCTGTTCAGCGCGAACTCCGAGGGTGCGTGCCCGGTGTGCAACGGCGCCGGGACGATCGAGACCGATCTGGGGCCGATGGCGAGCGTGACGACCACGTGCGAGGAGTGCGGCGGTCGGAGATTCCAAGCAGCGGTGCTGGAGTACACGCTGGGCGGCAAGAACATCGCCGAGGTACTGGCACTGCCGGTGTCGGAGGCGCTGGAGTACTTCGCCGAGGGTGACGCGAGGACTCCGGCGGCGACGAAGATCCTTGAGCGGCTGGCCGACGTCGGGCTCGGGTATCTGACCCTGGGGCAGGCGCTCAACACGCTCTCCGGCGGCGAACGGCAACGCCTGAAGCTGGCGACGCAGATGGGGGAGAAGGGCGCCGAGGTCTACGTCCTCGACGAGCCGACCACCGGACTGCACCTCGCCGACGTCGAGGGGCTGCTCGCTCTGCTGGACCGGCTCGTGGACTCGGGTAAGTCGGTGATCGTGATCGAGCATCACCAGGCGGTGATGGCCCATGCCGACTGGATCGTTGATCTCGGTCCGGGAGCAGGGCACGACGGCGGCCTGGTGGTCTTCGAGGGAACGCCGGCTGAACTGGTGGCCGGCAAGGCGACGCTGACGGGGGAGCACCTGGCGACGTACGTGGGCTGAGCGGCCTCAAGGATATACTGGACAGATATCCGATCCTCGGGGTGCGCGATGACGACGAAGAAGCTGATCAGTCTGCCTGACGACCTGGCCCGCGACATCAAGGCGGCCGCGGCTGCAGCGGGACAGTCAGACTCGTTCTGGATCCGTGAGGCTGCCGAGGCACGACTGGCAGGCACCAGGAAGGAGTCTCTGGCAGACATTGCCAGTTTCATCAGCAATCGTGATCGCGAGGCGCTCAACCGGCTCGCACAATGAGTCGGCCGGAGATCGCGTACCTCTCGACATCCGACCTGCTGCTCCTGTTCGCGAGCATCGAGGGTCTGCAGCCCGTCGTTCGCGACCTCGGGTCGCTCGAATCCGCCGGTCAGCGCCCTCGGACGCGATTCGGCGGTGAGTGTCTCTATCCGACGCTGAGCCTTGCCGCGGCCGCATTGATGGAAGCGATCAACCAGAACCATCCGCTTGTTGACGGCAACGAGCGCCTTTCCTGGATCGGAGCGGCAGCGATGTACGCCCTGGCCGGGCATCGCCGCGCGGAGGTATCTCAGGACGACATCGTCGCTCTGACGCTGCGAGTAGCACAGCGCGGCATCGAGCTCGAGGACCTCGCTGCAGAGCTCGACCGGCTGCTGCTGGTGGACTGACGTCAGTTGACGTTGCCGAGATACACCTGGCGCTCCTCCCACGGAGTCCTCATCCACGCGGCCAACGCCTGCGGCTCAGCTCCGGGCGCAAGGCCGCGGTCCATACCTCGATCGTGCCAGAGCCGCTCTCGGATAGCCTGACGACCATGACGCTCCTGGTGCTCACGGCGGTCGGCGATGACCGGGAAGGCCTCGTCTCGGCTCTGTCACGGGCGGTCGAGGCCCACGGCGGCAACTGGTTGGACAGCCAGCTCGCCCGCCTGGCCGGCAAGTTCGCGGGGATCGTGCTGGTCGACGTCCCCGAGGAGAACGTCCGTGCGTTCACGGACGCCGCCGCAGGACTGCGCGAGCAGATCGGCTGGAAGGTCGACTCGACGCCGGCGGGCGACGGGGGAGAGGCGGGCCGCGCCGTACACGTCCACCTCGTCGGGCTCGACCGGTCCGGGATGGTCCGCCGGGTGAGTGCGGCGCTCGCCGAGCAGCACGTGAGCATCCACAGGTTCCGCTCATGGACGCACGACGCACCACAGGGC
Source organism: Pseudactinotalea sp. (assembly GCF_048594945.1). NCBI lineage: Bacteria > Bacillati > Actinomycetota > Actinomycetes > Micrococcales > Cellulomonadaceae > Pseudactinotalea > Pseudactinotalea sp. Next base: position 3,063 of record NZ_JBMDXJ010000308.1, read on the forward strand.
GGCGGCCTGTTGTTCGAGGCCGAGGCTGTTGTCACGCTGCCGCACGGCGTCGAGGAAGAGACGGTACGCCGCGCGCTCGAGCCGATCGCCGACGAGCTCGTGGTCGATCTAGAACTCCTCGAGCACGACGCCAGCTGAGCGACGATGGTCGAGGGCGCCCGACCAGGAGCCGCACCGCGCAGTTCCACGACTCAGAGGCAGCCGCTCAGGCGTGCCTCATCCGTGGATCGATAGGCTGGCCGTGTGGAGTCAGGCTGGCACGTGCGTGCCGAGCTACAAGGGCTCGGTTCGGTTATGCAACCGAAGCGGCCGACGCTATTCGGGACGCTTCACGTAACGGCGGCGTGCAGCACCTCGTCGCGCTCATCCGACCGCACAACGTCGCGTCACAACGTGTCGCGACGAAGATCGGATGACGCTCGAACGCGAGGTGATGAAGTCTGCTCCGGTACTCGTATTCGGCATCGACTTGTCTGACTGAGCGCGCGCGGACAGCCCAACGGGCGCCAACCGCGCCGGAAGAGGCCTATCGAGGTCAATCTTCTCAGTGCGCCACCGCCGATAATGGACATTATGTCATTCTCGATCTGCGCCAGCGCATCAGATGAACCGACCGCGGTCCCCTGCTGCTGTCGTGCAGCGACAACCCGGCTTGATGCATCTCCTGGGCACCATGGCAGATCGCCGTGCCGTTGTCATGACTGGCCAGCCACGGTCACGTAGCCCTCAATTGCTGCCCGCCAGACTGCCGGAGGACGCCAGGACGGATCGGTATCGGGACCGAGAATCGACCACATCCGCAAGGCGAACCAGCCGAGCGCGATCGCTTCAGCCCGTTTCAACTGCACATCGCTGCTGATCGTAGGCAGCCCCAGTGCTCTACGTCGTTCAGCCATCACGTGAACGAGCCCCTGCCAGCCGACACGTTCCGGATCGGAGTTGAGCACTTGGCAGTAGGCGGCCTCGAACGCCCACGGCATCGAACTCGGCTCGAAGTCGATCAGAACCGCGTGACCGACCTGGGGCGGCGGCGTGCGACTGAGGACATTGGCCATGTGAAGATCTCCGTGGCAAATCTCAGGTGGACATACCTCACAGACAAACCTCCAATCGTCGTCGAGCCTCTCCAGCAGCGATGCCGCGGGTCCGGGTGCGTCGGTCTCAATGGCGGAGCGGATCCAGGCTTCGACCTCATCGATGGTCGTGATGCGGTGGGGCCCGCCTGGATGCCTGCGAGCGAATCTTTGGAAACGCGCGCCTGCCGCCATGAGCATGCCGAACTCCGCCCCGTTCCAGCCAGCATGAAGACCGCCCGGCAGCCGTTCGGTGAGAATCCATCCCAGTTCGGTATCGCTGAGCCGGCTCCCGCTCGCAAGCACCATCGGCGCGAGGTTCCGATCCTCCCTGGCAACGGTCTCGTACCACCACCGCTGCGAGTGTGATGCGCCTACCTTCAGAATGACCTCCACGCCTGACACGGTCCACGTTCCGGTGAAGTGAAGCGCGCTCGTACCCCACTCCGCTCCAAAGACTGTGATGTCAGCGAACTCGCGCAAGGCAGGTTCGGCTCCAACCAGCTGACGAATGACCGCGGCCGCCTCCGGATCGCTTCGAACGCGACCGTCTGCACCGAGGAGCGATGCTCGATCTGGTCCCGCGTTGAAGGCCACGGTGACATCGTCGCCGAAACAGATGCGGCGAGCACAGATGAATCACCCACGCAGCTTGGATCCACTACCCCGCTGTCAACGAGGAGTCGCCTCCTGACCACCCTCAACTACGACTGGAAGAGCCCAAGCAGCCCCGGTGCGAGGGCCCGACCCGCGTGCTACGTTCGGGCCATGGCTCGACCCAGTGAGGTCCTCGGCAGCGTGGTCGCCGCCGGTGAGCGCGAGCAGCTCGAGACGTTCCTGGATTACCTGCGCGACGCCGTCGTGCGCAAGGCCCGCGGGGTGTCGGATGAGGACGCCCGGCGCAGCCCGGTGCCGACCGGCACCAACCTCGGCGGCCTGATCAAACACCTGCGGTGGGTGGAACTGGGCGCGTTCGCCGAGCAGATCGGGCAAATCCCCGCCGCAGAGTTGCCCACGCCGCCGTGGACCGATGCAGACCCGGAGGCCGACCTGCGGCTGGAGCCGAACGAGAAGCTCGACGACGTGATCGACGCCTACCAGGCGGAGTGCGACCGCTCCCGCGAGATCGCCGCCCAGCACAGCCTCGACTACGCAGCGCCGGGCAGCGAGCTGACGTTGCGGTGGGTGTACCTGCACGTGATCCTGGAGACCGGCCGGCACGCCGGCCACGTGGACATCCTGCGCGAGATGATCGACGGCAGCGTCGGCGACTGACGGCTCGCGGCAGGTCGCGGGTCAAGAACGATCGGTCACGGTCGGGTCGAGCGGCGATGGAACCGCTCATAGGAGGCGAACACCCACCGTCAAGAGCCCGAGCTCATCTGCGAGCCTGACGACATCGAGCAGTGGACCGTCGTCGAAGACCGACAACCACTCGATCGCCTGAGCGCCGGGAAGGATGAGGACCGATGTCACCACCTCTCCGTCCGGAGGGTTGGTCGGCTCCCCTACGAGTTCCACGTCAGCGACGACGTAGGCCCAGTACGAGATCGGCCACGGCAGGTGCGGACGGTGCCGTCCAGCCGCACTGTGGTCGACACGGAAGGCGCCCAGCCAGGTCAGTTCACCGACGATCCGGCCACCGACTTCCTCCTGAGTCTCACGCGCTGCCGTCTCGGCCAGACTCTCCTCCGGCTCGCGGGTGCCTCCCGGGAGGTTTCGCCAGCCCTGCGTCGTCTCGAACACGACGACCCCGTCGCCGCATCGCCCGATGACCTTGACGTTACTGATCAACTCATCTGGTGGCACAGCCAGAGAGAACTGGATCCGGAGCCGTTCGTCGGCGATGTCGCCCCAGGTGAAAGGCCGCGACCGGAACAGACCTGGGAAACGCTCAGACCATCGGCGCTCGTCCAGGCCACCCCTGCTCACCATGCCGTCGAGTGTGCCCGACATCGCCCAGGCAGGCCACGGGAACAGCGCTCCCCCATCGCTTCGATGCCTCCACGGCTGTCGCGCTGCCACAATGCATGCATGGCCTCGCTCACCATTCGGCACTCCTCGTGAGTACCGTCGCCGAGCTGCTTGCCAGTGATCGGTTCACGTCCGTGGACAGCGTGACCGCGGGGTGGTCGGATGACCGCAAGTACCGCGTCACCACTCCTGACGGAACCCGCTATCTGCTCCGAGTCTCAGCACCCGGCCGCACCGACCATCGTCGGCAGGTGTTCGACGTCATGTCGCAGGTCGCCGATCAGGGCGTGCCGATCTGCCGGCCTGTCGAGATCGACACGTGCGACGACGGCCTGTACATGCTTCTCGAGTGGATCGACGGCGAGGATCTTGGCCCGCTGCTCCCCCGCATTCCCGCGTCGCAACAGTACGAGTTGGGTGTCACATCCGGCCGCCGCCTCAGAACGATCCACACCGCCCCTGCGCCCGAGGTCGCCACCAGCTGGACCGAGCTCTTCAACACCAAGATCGACACCAAGCTCCGCACCTACATGGCGTCCGACCTCAGATACGACGGCGACGAGCACCTGATCCGCTACGTTGCCGAGAACCGGCATCTGCTGGATGGGCGACCACAAACCTTCCAGCACGGCGACTATCACCCCGGCAACATGATGCTCAGCGACGGCGAGCTCTACATCATCGACTTCGATCGCGCCGACATCGGAGATCCATGGGAGGAATTCAATCGCATCGTCTGGTCCGCTCAGCTCAGCCCTGCCTTCGCGAGCGGACAGCTGCACGGTTATGTCGGCGGCGACCCGCCCGACACGTTCTTCCGCCTCCTTGCCCTCTACATCGCCACGAACACGCTCTCCGCACTCCCCTGGGCCGCTCGGTTCGGTCAGCCCGAGATCGAGACCATGCTGGCGCAGGGCCGTGACGTGCTGACCTGGTACGACAACATGCGAGATCCCGTCCCGGGTTGGTACCTCCCGGCACCGTAGAGGCTGCCTACGCCGGCCTGGTCGCCGTCGTCGCCCGCACCCAACCTCCGACCATCCGCCCGACGGCGGTCGCAACCTCATCCCGCGGTCTGGCGTCCTGGTCGAGTGCCCGGTGGATCGTGAGGCCTTCGATGAGTGCGTCGAGCATGCGCGCGGTGTCGGGGTCGAAGTGGCGCTCCAGCGCGGCCCGGCTGCGTCGCATCCACTCGCTGGTCAGGTCACGGAACGCCGGCTTGCGGGCCGCGAGCGTGTACAGCTCGTGCGTGAGCACGAGGTCGCGCTCGGAGCCGAAGACGTCGTCCACGATGATCGCGACGACGGCCTGCTGCGCACCGGCGCGGTCGCCCGCCTCCGCCATCCGCTTCTCGAAGCCGTTGCTGACGCCCCGCGCGAAGCGTGCGAACGCTTCGTGCAAGAGCTCGCCCATGCCCTCGAAGTAGTAGCTCATCGCCCCCAGTGGCACGTGTGCAGCCGCGGCGACCTTGCGGTGCGACGTGCCAGCAACGCCTTCTCGGGCGATCACGTCCAGGCACGAGTCGATGATCCGGTCCCGCCGCCCGGGGTCATTGGGTCTCCCCCGCCGTGTTCCCGCGCCCGCTGTGACCACGCCGTTGACACTAGCGGACAGTGTGTACGATCGTCCAGATCGTGCCGTCTGCTCCAGCTGTGAAGGATTTCTACTCCTGTGTACGCGCTCCTGCTCGCGATCATCTATGTCGCCTTCATCAGCCTCGGTCTGCCGGATTCGCTGGTCGGTGCGGGATGGCCGGTCATGCACCGGGATCTCGACGTGCCGGTCGCCTACGCCGGCATCATCACGATGATCATCGCCGGCGGCACGATCGTCTCCAGTCTGCTCTCGGAGCGGGTCACCCGCCGCTTCGGAGCCGGCCTGGTCACCGGCATCAGCGTCGGAATGACGGCGGCCGCCCTCATCGGCTTCTCGGTATCGGGCTCCTTCTGGATGCTGTGCCTGTGGGCGATACCGTACGGACTCGGCGCCGGTGCGGTCGACGCGGCCCTCAACAACTACGTCGCGCTGCACTATGCGGCCCGGCACATGAACTGGCTGCACAGCTTCTGGGGCGTCGGCGCCTCGATCAGCCCCTTCATCATGAGCTACGCCATCACCTCCGGGCTCGGCTGGTCCGGCGCGTACCGCACCATCGGGCTCGTGCAGGCGGTGCTGACGTTCCTGCTGCTGCTGAGCCTGCCGCTGTGGGGCAAGGTCGATGGCCGCCGCGCTCAAACCGACCATGACGCTCACCCTGACACCGACTCGGACACCGACCCAGCCGGCGGCCACGTCCCGCTACGCACAGCGCTCCGCATCCCCGGCGTGATGCTGATCCTCGTGGCGTTCTTCGCCTACTGCGCACTCGAGAGCACCTCGATCCTGTGGGCATCGACCTACCTCGTCACCGACCGCGGCGTGGAGCCCGCCACCGCAGCAGCGTTCGCCTCGCTCTACCTGCTCGGCATCACCGCCGGCCGGTTCATGGCCGGATTCTTCGCGGACCACCTCGGCGATCGTGTACTCATCCGCGGCGGATTCCTCATGGTCGCCGCAGGCATCGCGATGATCCTGCTACCTCTGCCCACGGATGTGCTCGCACTAGTGGGTCTGGTGATCGCAGGCCTGGGTAGCGCGCCGATCTACCCCGCGATCATCCACTCCACCCCGGTGAACTTCGGTCGCCGCAACTCCCAGGCGATCATCGGCATCCAGATGGCCGCGGCCTACACCGGCAGCACGCTCGCTCCGCCACTGTTCGGCTTCATCTCCGCGTGGGCTGGGCTGTGGATCTTCCCGCTCTTCCTGGCCGTGCTCGTGGCACTCGGGTTCGTGATGTCCGAGCGTCTGAACCGACTCGCTCCAAGCTGACGGCACGATGGAGTCATGGATCAGCGAGTACTCCCCCGGCTCGACCGCAGCATCTCCGTCGTCGGACTCGGCACCTGGCAGCTTGGCGCGGACTGGGGTGAGGTGTCCGACGGCGTCGCTCGCGCCGTTCTGGACACGGCAGTCGAATCCGGGGTCACGTTCTTCGACACCGCTGATGTCTACGGCGATGGACGCAGCGAGCAGCTCATCGGCTCATTCCTCCGCGAGCATCCCGGCCTCGATGTGCTCGTCGCCACCAAGATGGGTCGTCGCGTGGCGCTCGACCCCGACCTCTACACGCTCGAGAACTTCCGTGCCTGGACCGACCGCTCGCGATCGAACCTCGGCGTCGACCGCCTCGACCTCGTCCAGCTGCACTGCCCGCCCACGGCTGTGTACTCCTCCGACGCCGCCTTCGACGCGCTCGACACCCTCGTCGAGGAGCAGCGGATCGCCGGATACGGCGTCAGCGTCGAGACCTGCGCCGAGGCGCTGAAGGCGATCGTGCGACCCGGAGTTGCCAGCGTCCAGATCGTTCTCAACCCGTTCCGGCTCAAGCCGCTCGAGCAGGTCATCCCAGCTGCCGAGCAGGCGGGCGTAGGCATCATCGCGCGCGTCCCCCTCGCCAGCGGGCTTCTCGCCGGGCGCTACTCACGCGCCACCGCTTTCGCCGCCAACGACCACCGCAGCTACAACCGGCACGGCGAGGCATTCGACCAGGGCGAGACCTTCTCGGGCGTCGGCTTCGACACCGGGGTCGACGCTGCCACCGAGTTCGCACAGCTCGCGCCGGCGGGCACCACACCGGCGCAGACGGCCCTGCGGTGGATCATCCAACAACCCGGCGTCACCAGCGTCATCCCCGGTGCACGCAACCCGGAGCAGGCGCGAAGCAACGCCACCGCCGCCGAGCTGCCTCCACTCCCGAATGCGACGCTCACCTCGATCCGCGATCTGTACGAGACCCGCATCCGCGCGCAGGTGCACCACCGCTGGTGACACCACGCCGCCCGACGCGGCCTGCACCGCGGCATGGCGCGGCGTCCCGCAATCACCACCAACCGCTGGCAGGCTGTGCCCATGCCAGCACCGCAGCGCCACAAACCTGCCGCTTCAGCGGAACCCACCGAGACCGTCGCCCTCTCCCCCGGCTCCATCTGGCGGGCTGGATGGGTCATCGTCGGGGTCGCGGCGTGCGTGTTCGCCATCGCGTTCATCGTCAACCGTGGTGGCGGCACCATCTTCACGCTGATCATCTCGATGTTCCTCGCGGTCGCCATGGAGCCCGCGGTGCGGTTCCTCATCCGTTGGATGAAGCGACCGCTGGCCACCGCGGTCGTCATGCTCGGCGTGTTCCTCGCCTTCGCCGGCTTCATTGCCGCCTTCGGGGGGTTGCTCGTGGGCGAGATCCAGAACCTCGTCCGGTCCGCGCCCGGCGCGGTCGAGGCCGCCGTCGCCTGGGTGAACGCCACCTTCGGGACCGACTACAGCACCAGCAATCTGCTGGACCAGTTCGACCTCACGCCGGAGAAGCTCGCCGGCTACGCCACCCAGTTCTCCGGGGGCGTTTTCGCGGTGATCGGCACGATCTTCGGCGGCATCTTCAACGCGTTCGCGGTCCTGCTGTTCACGGCCTACATCTCCGGAGCCATGCCGCAGCTGCGCAACTGGTTCGCGGGTCTGTTCCAGCCGGCCCGACAGTCGGTGGTCCTGACCATCTGGGAAGTCTTCGTCACCAAGGTCGGTGGCTACGTCACCGCCCGCATGATCCTGGCGCTGTGCTCAGCCACGGCGCACACGATCTTCATGGTCGCGATCGGCATGAACTACTGGATCGCGCTGGGCCTGTGGGTCGGCATCATCTCCCAGTTCGTCCCGACAATCGGTACCTACATCGCCGTCGTGCTGCCCGTCGCCGTGGGCCTCACCAGCGACCAGCCGCTTGACGGCATCCTCGTCCTCGCCTTCGCGATCGGATACCAGCAGGTGGAGAACCTGCTGCTCGACCCACGCGTCAGCTCTCGCGCGGTCAATGTGCACCCCGGCGTCTCGTTCGCCTCCGTCCTGTTGGGTGCCCAGCTCTTCGGCGTGGCAGGCGGACTGCTTGCCGTGCCGGTCGCGGCCACGCTCAGCACCATCTTCGAGCTGTACAAGAAGCGTTACGAGATCTCCCCCGACGCCGAGGCCTCGGCGCAGGCCGCCACGTCCAAGGACGACAAGGACGACGACGAGGACGAGGACGAGCCACCACCGGTCGAGAGACGTTCGAGATCCAAGGCAGGCAAGGCCCAGGCGGAGAAGGACGGCGACTCTTCCGACTGAGCGCACCGTCGCATGGGCGACTCTTTCGGGTTGAGCACAGGCCGTTTATGCGAATGGTTCTCATTCTGGGTAGGGTGTGCGGGTCAGTCACCCACCAGGAAGGAGCAGGCGGGCTCGGTCCGCCTATCCCCGCATGACGAACCACTCCCCTGCCCGACCCCGCCCGGGACGTCTCCTCGCCGCCGCGGGCCTCGCGGCGTTGCTCCCGCTCGCGGCGTGCGCTTCGCCCGGCAGCGACGACGACGGCACGACCGAGCCCGAGCCCACGGCCGCGTCGACCGTGGAAGAGTCGGCCACCACACCGCGCCTCGCGCTGACCTACGACGGTGGCATCCAGGTTCTGGACGCCAGCAGCTTCGAGGTTCTCGACGACATCACGCTCGCCGGCTTCAACCGCCTCAATCCGGCCGGCGACGAGCGGCATCTCCTGGTCTCGACCGGCGGCGGGTTCCAGGTCCTCGACCTCGGCACTTGGGCAGAGCCGCACGGTGACCATGCCCACTACTACTCGACCGCTCCGAGCCTGCTCGAGCAGACCTACCCGGCCGAGATTCCCGGTCACGTCGTGGTCCACCACGGCCGCACCGCCCTGTTCGACGACGGCACCGGAGGCATCCGCGTGCTCGACGCGGCGGCGATCGCGGACACCGACGCCGAGATCCGTGAGCACACTACCCCGACCGCGCACCACGGCGTCGCGGTCGAGCTCGCCGACGGCACGCTGCTCGTCACCGAGGGCTCTGATGAGGCTCGCAGCGGTGCCCTCGCCCTCGACACCGACGGCAACGAGATCGCAGC
>NZ_JBMDXJ010000309.1:0-26457 GCF_048594945.1 Pseudactinotalea sp.
TTCGAGACCGGCAACTTCGTGGCACCGACCGTGTTCGCGGACGTGCCCCCCACGGCGCGGATCTTCCAGGAGGAGATCTTCGGCCCGGTCGTGGCGATCACGCCCTTCGACGACGACGCCGAGGCACTCGCCCTCGCCAACGACACGGCGTACGGTCTCGCCGCCTACGTGTGGACCAACGACCTCAAGCGGGCACACAACTTCTCCCAGGCCGTCGATGCCGGGATGGTGTGGCTCAACAGCAACAACGTGCGCGACCTGCGCACCCCGTTCGGCGGCGTCAAGGCCTCCGGCCTGGGCCACGAGGGCGGCTACCGCTCGATCGACTTCTACACCGACCAGCAGGCCGTGCACATCACGCTGGGCAAGGTCCACAACCCGACGTTCGGCAAGGAGGCCTGACGTGACCACAGCATCGGAGAAGACTTTGACCTCCTCGGGCTTCTACGTGAGCCAGGAGGCGCCGATCAGCTGCGATGACCCGACGCCTCAGCCCGAGGCGCCCGCACCCGACATCGTTCGCTGCGCCTCCATGGAGATCGTCGTCACCGACCTGGCCGCCTCGCGCGCGTTCTACGTGGACGTGCTGGGTCTGATGGTCACGGAAGAGGACGAGCGCACCGTCTATCTGCGCTCGCTCGAGGAGTTCATCCACCACAACCTGGTGCTGCGGCAGGGCGACGTGGCCGCGGTCGCTGCCTTCAGCTACCGGGTCCGCTCCCCTGACGACCTCGACAAGGCGGTGGCGTTCTACTCCGAGCTCGGATGCGAGGTGCGTCGCAACCCGGACGGGTTCGTGAAGGGCATCGGCGACTCGGTTCGAGTGATCGACCCGCTGGGATTCCCGTACGAGTTCTTCCACGACGTGGAGCACGTGGAGCGGCTCGCCTGGCGCTACGACCTGTACACGCCTGGCGCCCTGGTACGGCTCGACCACTTCAACCAGGTGACACCCGACGTGCCCCGTGCCGTCAAGTACATGCAGGACCTCGGGTTCCGCGTCACCGAGGACATCCAGGACGAGGAAGGCACCGTCTACGCCGCATGGATGCGCCGGAAGCCCACCGTCCACGACACGGCGATGACCGGCGGCGACGGCCCTCGCATGCACCACGTGGCGTTCGCGACGCACGAGAAGCACAACATCCTGGCCATCTGCGACAAGCTCGGCGCGCTGCGGCGCTCGGACTGCATCGAGCGTGGGCCTGGTCGTCACGGCGTCTCGAACGCCTTCTACCTCTACCTGCGCGACCCCGATGGCCACCGCGTGGAGATCTACACGCAGGACTACTACACGGGCGACCCCGACAACCCGGTGGTCACCTGGGACGTGCACGACAACCAGCGCCGTGACTGGTGGGGCAACCCGGTGGTGCCGAGCTGGTACACCGAGGCCTCGACCGTGCTCGACCTCGACGGCAACCCGCAGCCGCTCACCACCCGCACCGACGACAGCGAGATGGCGGTGACGATCGGCGCCGACGGCTTCTCCTACACCCGCCCGCTCGACGAGACCCCCGACCCCGAACAGGGCGAGTACAAGCTCGGACACCAGCTGTGAGTGGTGCCCTCCCGGCTGAGGTCGTGACCGCCCTCGCCGACGAGCTCAGCGAGGCCGACCGCACGCGGGCGATGATCCCGCGCATCACCGCCCGCTACCCCGAGGCCACCATCGAGGACTCGTACGCGATCCAGCGGGTGTGGCGGGACCGGCAGCTCGCGGCCGGGCGGCGGCTCGCGGGCCGGAAGATCGGACTGACCTCGAAGGCGATGCAGGCGGCCACCGGCATCACCGAGCCCGACTACGGCGTGATGTTCGAGGACACCGTGCACTCCTCCGGCGCCACCCTCGAGCATGATGCGTTCTCGAACGTGCGGATCGAGGTGGAACTCGCGTTCCGGCTGTCAGCGCCATTGCAGGGACCGGACTGCGCGCTCGAGCAGGTGCTCGCGGCTACCGCCGAGGTGGTTCCCGCGCTCGAGGTGCTCAACTCCCACATCGAGATGGAGGGCCGCACGATCGTGGACACGATCGCCGACAACGCGGCCTACGGCGCGATGGTGGTGAGCGAAGAGACCACGGCTCCGGACGCCGTCGACCTCCGTTGGGTCGCTGCCCTGCTCGCACGCAACGGTGAGATCGAGGAGACCGGGGTGGCGGCCGGGGTGCTCGGGCACCCGGCGAGCGGCGTGGCCTGGCTCGCGAACAAGCTGCACCAGCACGGAGACAGGCTCGAGGCGGGCGAGATCATCCTCGCTGGATCCTTCACCCGACCGATGTGGGTGTCCCGCGGCGACGAGGTCACCTGCGACTACGGACCGATGGGAACCATCACATGCAGCTTCCGATAAGCACCATGACCTTCCGCGACGCACTCGCCGCAGCGGATCGACCGCTGATCGGCATGTGGTGCAGCTCGGGCAGCCCCCTCGTGGCCGAGATCTGCGCGGGCAGCGGCATCGACTGGCTGCTGATCGACGGTGAGCACGGCCCGAACGACCTCGGCACGATCCTCGCGCAGCTGCAGGCGGTGGCGCCGTACCCGGCGACCCCCGTGGTGCGGGTCCCCGCCAACGACCCCGTCATGATCAAGCAGGTGCTCGACCTCGGCGCGCAGAATCTGCTGGTGCCGATGGTCGATACGGCCGAGCAGGCGGCGGCCGCGGTGGCCGCGGTGCGGTACCCGCCCGGCGGGATCCGGGGCGTCGGGTCCGCGCTGGCGCGGTCGGGCCGCTGGGGTCGTGTGGAGAACTACCTGCCCGACGGCGATGCTCACATCTCGTTGTTCGTGCAGGTCGAGAGCCAGGCCGGTGTGGCCGCAGCGGGACAGATCGCTGCGGTCGACGGCGTGGACGGCGTCTACGTGGGCCCCTCCGACCTCGCTGCATCGATGGGTCTGCTCGGGCAGCAGTCACACCCCGACGTGGTCGACGCCGTGCTCGCGACCTTCACCGCCGCCCAGGAGCAGGGCAAACCGGTTGGTGTCAACGCCTTCGACGAGCAGGTGGCCAGCCGCTACCTCGACGCAGGCGCGACGTTCGCGACCGTGGGCGCCGACGTGACACTGCTGGCCCGCGGTTCCGAGGCCCTCGCCACCCGCTTTCAACGACAAATCGGCCCCCCGCCTTCCGGGGGGCAAGATGTCGTTGAAACCGGGTAGGGGGTCGATTTGTCGTTGAAAGCGGTAGGTGGGAGAGAGATGCGAGAGACCGAGCTGCTGGCGGCCGTGCCGGAGGGGCTGTTCATCGGTGGCGAGTGGCGGGCCGCGGAGCACGGCCGCACGCTGGCCGTGCTCGACCCCGCCACCGGCGAGGTGATCAAGGAGATCGCCGACGCCTCCGTGCCCGATGGCAAGGCCGCGATGGACGCCGCGTGCGCAGCGTTCCCGAGCTGGTCACGCACGCCTGCGCGGGAGCGGGGCGAGCTGCTGCGGCGGGCGTTCGACCTGGTGCAGCAGCGAGCCGACGACCTCGCGCTGCTGATGACGCTCGAGATGGGCAAGCCGCTCGCGGAGGCGCGCGGCGAGGTCACCTACGGCGGCGAGTTCCTGCGCTGGTTCAGCGAGGAGGCCGTCCGCGTGCACGGCCGCTACGGCGCGAATCCCGAGGGCACCGGCCGCATGATCGTCACGCAGCACGCCGTGGGCCCGTGCTTCCTCATCACGCCATGGAACTTCCCGCTTGCGATGGCCACGCGCAAGATCGCGCCGGCCCTCGCCGCAGGCTGCACGGTGGTGGTGAAGCCGGCGGCACTGACACCGCTGACCACGTCGCTGTTCGTGCAGATCCTCGTGGACGCCGGGCTGCCTGCGGGCGTGGTCAACGTCATCAACACGTCGCAGTCGGGCGAGGTGTCGGCGCCGATCATCGCCGACCCCCGGCTGCGCAAGCTCTCGTTCACCGGCTCGACGGCGGTGGGCCAGTCTCTGCTGGAGCAGGCGGCCCAGGGGGTGCTTCGGACCTCGATGGAGCTGGGTGGCAACGCCCCGTTCGTGGTGTTCGAGGACGCTGACCTCGACCAGGCGGTCGAGGGTGCGATCACCGCGAAGTTCCGCAACATCGGGCAGGCGTGCACGGCCGCCAACCGCTTCATCGTGCACCGTGGTGTGGTCGAAGAGTTCACGCGGCGCGTGACCGAGCGTGTGCAATCCTTCACGACCGGTCGCGGCACCGAGGAGGGCGTCACCATCGGCCCGCTCATCGACGACAGGGCGGTCGGCAAGGCCGATGCCCTGGTGAGCGACGCCGTCGAGCGGGGTGCGAACGTCCGCACCGGAGGCAGCACGATCGACCGACCAGGCTCGTTCTACGAAGCCACGGTGCTCAGCGATGTGCGGCCCGGCAGCGACATCCTGACCGAGGAGATCTTCGGACCGGTCCTGGCGATCGTGACCTTCGACGACGAGGACGAGGCGGTCCGGCTCGCCAACGCCACCGAGTACGGGCTGGTGTCCTACGTGTTCACGCGTGACCTGGTGCGCGGTCAGCGCATGATCGAACGCCTCGAGACCGGGATGATGGGTCTCAATGTGGGCGTGGTGTCCAATGCCGGGGCTCCGTTCGGCGGGTGGAAGCAGTCCGGCCTCGGGCGCGAAGGCGGGTTCGAGGGCATCGGCGAGTACCTCGAGACGAAGTACACGCTCACTCCCGACCCGTTCGGGTGAGAGCAGGTGCGATCCATGTCACGATCGCTGGCGATTACGCAACGCATCGATCACAATAATGGTCGCGCCATCGTGGTGGCTTGATCCCTCCCGAGCGGCGCACTCACCGTCACCCGAAGGAGTCGTGTTTCCGTGGCCAGACGCATGATCGAGTTCGAGAACGATCTCGGCGAGATCGTCCAGTACGCCCCGCACCCCGACGGCGGTCTGCTCTCCCCCGGCGCGAGGGTCGCCGAGGACGTGGCGATCGCTCGCGGGACATACGTCGAACGCGGCGCCGAGATCGGCAGCCGCTCCTCGGTGGGCGTGGGCAGCTGGGTCGAGTCCGGTGTCGCGGTGGGCGCACACGTACGGATCGGGTCGAACGTGCACCTGGCGGCGGGCGCGCGGGTCGGTGACTTCGCGCGGATCGGCAGCGGCGCACGCATCGGTGCCAGCGTGGTGGTCAAGCCCGGTGCGGTCATCGGGCCCGACCGGATCGTCGCGGCCGGCACGGTCGTGCAGCCCGCGGCCGCACGTCGCCTGGGCTGAGCGCTCCACGACCGATGATGTATCAGTCGCGCTGATTCGTACTCCTGTCGGTGCAACGTCGCAATCGCGACGTCCCGAACGCAGGAGGACACCATGGGCGCGAGCGCCGCGATCAGCAACGCCACGAGGCTCGAGGAGATCGGCTTCACCGAGTTCACCACCAAGCTGGTGAGCGACGTCTTCGACTCCCTCATCGCCGCGAACATCAGGCAGCAGCAGGCCTACATCGAGCTGTTGACCGAGACCAGCAAGTCGCTGAGCAGCTACATCAACGACACCAAGGACGACATCGGTCCGGGCGAGATCATGCAGCTGCTCTCGGCCGCACTGCCGCCCGAGAACCCGACCGCGGACTCGGCGCCGAGCAAGGTGGCGCCGACCGGGACGCTCACTGCTGCTGATGCGACGGCACTCAACGACGCGCTCGAGGTGACGGGCGGCGGCGTCGAGAACGACAACAAGGTCGCCTCGGCGGGTGCGATGTCGCAGCCGAAGTACGACGCGATCCTCGAGGCCGTGGCTGTGCGCCTCGCGGCCAACAAGTACACGCTGCTGCAGGAGATGGTGCGGCAGGGGATGCTGCGCCTGGTTGTCAACGACGGCACGATCGAGACGCGCCTGAGCTTCAATACCTACGGCTCTGACTACTACGCCCGCAACGCTTCGACCACGTCGCGGAACGAGTTCAGCTTCCGGGCCAGCGCCGCCAGCGGCGGGTTGGTCTCCGCGTGGGTGAAGGCGTCGGCGAGCACCGCGTACAACAACCTGCGGGTCTCGACCGAGAGCAGCACCTCCACCAGCTCCACGACCACGAGCGTCAACATCACCGGCGGTGTGCGGATCAACTTCAAGACCGACTACCTGCCGCTGGTCCCGGTCCAGTAACGGGCCGAGGCGGCGGGAGCACGCGATGCCGGAGAACGCGCTGGCGAACATCGGCTTCGCCGACTTCGTGGCGATGCTGCTGGTGGAGACACTCGACTCGATCGTGGCGTCTCACACCAGCCAGGAGGAACGGCTGCGCGCCCTCGAGGAGGCAGCCGACCTCACGCCTGAGGAGTTCGCGACCGTCGGGCTCTCGGAGGAGATGGTCGCGAGCTCGCTCGCTCGGTTGTTCCCCGACGGCGACGGCGGCACGTCCGTCGTCGTCGGGGGTCCCGTTCCCGGCAAGGAGACCTTGGCCGAGCTCGGGGTCGACCTGCCGCCCGACGGCAGCGAGCGCGGCCGACTCACCGAGGCAGGGGTGGCTGCGGTGCTCGCCGGCCTGCGGCTCTACCTGGCCGTGCAGCAGCAGGAGGCGATGCGGGCGGCGGCGCGCCGTGGCATCCCGCGGGTGCTCGTGGACGGAGGCACGCTCCGGGCCACGGTCGACTTCACGGCCGTCTCGGCAGCGCCGGACGAGGGTCCGCGCGTCACCGAGCCGACACGCAGCATCGGGCTGCGCAGCACGTTGCTGCCCTTCACGTCACCGCTCACCAAGGGGGTGCTCGACTCGATACGCACCACCCGGCTGATGGTGGTGCAGCCGAGGCCGAGCGCCGACCCTGCGGAACCGACCTCGCGCACCACGATCACCGGCGAGGTGGAGATCCGCTTCCGCACGGAGCTGTGATGGGACCGCAGGAAGCGGCGGCGCTGGTGGCGCGCGAGGCTGACGCCGGCGTGGCGGCAGCGCTCAACGCGTTCGATGCCTCGCGCGCGCTCGTACCGGAGCAGATCACCGCGCGAGTCTCCTCGGTCCCGGAGGGCGAGATGAGCCTGGAGTCCGTGGTGTGGCAGGCGGAGGTCACGTTGGTCGCGGGCACCGGTGGTGGAGCGGCGGCAGTAGCCGGCGAGAGCGTCGAGTCGCCGATCGGCGCCCTGCCCGTGGCCGCGATCCGCGGCGCCGGGCCGGCGTGGTCGGAGCGGCTGTCGGCATCGGGCTGGCCGACCGTCGGCAGTCTTGCCGCGGCCACGTCATCGGAGCTGCGCCAGGCCGTCGGGGGGCTCGGCGCATACCTGATCACGCTGGCCGGGCTGGCCCGGCTGGCGGTCCAGCCGTGGCCCGCGTTGCCCTCGGAGGCACGGGCCTGGGGATCCGTGCTCGACGTCGCCAGCGCCGACCCGGCGACCTTGCCGGGCGACAAGGTGGCCGCTCACGCGGCCTGGGCGCTCGCCGTCGAGCTCCTCGCCACGATCGACGGCGACGCCCTGACGACGATCGCGATGGCGCCAAACGAACGGTGACAATCTGGTGAAGTGACTGGCTCTCCTGACTGATTCGTGGGTCGGTGTCAGCGGATATCGGTTGGGCGTCGGCACCGGCCTGCGGGGCTGGCGTGCCGTTGGTGTCAATCTCTCAACGCTGGGCCTCGCCCACGGTCGCGTCGGTGACTCAGCTGCCATGTTGGCACGCCAGTCACGCCACGGTGGCCTGTGGCGTGACAGAGGTGCCGAGATGGCACGCCAGTCAAGCTTCAGCACCGATGAGTACGTTCGCGAACACCCCACGCGTCGTCTCGGTCACGGACGCGGCCACCACGGGCGTCCGGATTGGTGCGGGCGGCCGAGGATGGCGAGGATGTCGTCGTCGAGCGGCACGGGCGCGCCGACGCCATCGTCAGCGTCGGGTTGACCCCTGAGGAACTCGAAGCCGAGCTCGATGACGACCTGGCCGCGGGACGCGAGCGCGAGATCAGCTCACGCTACGCGCACCCGACGCAGGTCCTCGCGGCCGGCCTGACCTGGAGTCGCTCCACCGCGATCGGCCGGCCGCAGACCTCGCAGGTGCCGTAGCTCCCGTTGTCGAGCCGCTCGAGAGCGGCCCTGACCTCGTCGATGTCCTGCCGGGTATCGCGCGCCAGCGCGTCGACCTGCGAGCGCTCGAAGGCAATGGTCGCCCCCTCGGGGTCGTGCTCGTCGTCGGCGTTGGAGCCTGCACTGGCGTCGACGATGTCCTGAAAATGACCGGTGAGCGAGGAGAGCCTGCGCTGGGCGTCGCGGAGCCGGTCGAGCAGCGCAGCACGCAGCTCAGTGAAGAGCTCGGACGGCAGGTCACCCGAACCCGGTACGCCACGCCGTCGACTCACCACTCGTAGACCTTGCCGGGGTTGAGGATGCCCTGCGGGTCGAAGACGGCCTTCAGGTCGCGCTGCAGATCGTAGGAGTCCTGCCCGAGCTCGTCACGCAGCCACCGCTTCTTCAGCAGTCCCACGCCGTGCTCGCCCGTCAGGGTGCCGCCCAGCCGCAGGCAGGCGGAGAACAGCTCATCGGCGGCCGCCCAGATATGGTCGGGCACCTCGTTCGGATCGGCTCCCGGCTCGGTCGCGACGACGAGATTGGGGTGCAGGTTGCCGTCACCGGCGTGCGCGACCGTCGGAATCGAGATGCCGTAGCGGCGCTCGATCTCGCCGATCGCCTCGAACATCGCCCCGAGCGCGCTGCGCGGCACGGCCACGTCTTCGATCAGCACCGTCCCCAGACGTTCGATCGCGAAGTGAAGGCTGCGGCGGACCGCGAACAACTCCTCGCCGCGGTCCCGATCGCGCGTGACCTCGACCCGTCCACCACACATCCGCAGCAGCTCGCCTGCCCTGCCGGCCTCCTGCTCGGCTGCCCCGCCGTCGAGCTGAGCGATCAGCAGGGCACCGCCGCCCAGATCCCGGCCCCAGTAGCTCTCGAGCGCGGCCATGCACGCGCCGTCGAGCAGCTCGAGCACGGCGCAGTCGACACCGGCGGCCACGAGCGCGCTCGCCGCAGTCGCGCCGGCAACGACGTCCTCGAAGGCCGCGCTGAGCGTGGCCACCTCGCCCACGGGCAACGGCCGCAGCCGGACCGTTGCCTCCACGATCACGCCGAGCGTGCCCTCCGAGCCGACCATCAACGCAGTGAGGTCGTATCCGGTCACACCCTTGACGCTGCGGCGACCGAGCTCCAGCAACCGGCCGTCGGCGAGCACCACCGTGAGCCCGAGGACCGCCTCCCGGGTGACGCCGTACTTCATGCACAGCAGCCCGCCGGCGTTCGTGGCGATGTTGCCGCCCACGGTGGAGATGGCCCGACTCGCCGGGTCGGGCGCGAACCAGAGTCCGAGCGGGGCGAGCTGGTCGTTGAGGTCGCCGTTGATGACCCCGGGCTGCACCACAGCGAGCAGGTCGGTGGTGCTGATCTCGAGCACCTCGTTCATGGCGAGCGTCGAGAGCACGATCTCACCGGGGCCGCCGGTGGCCGCGCCGGCCAGGCCCGTGCCGGCGCCGCGGGGCACCACCGGGATCCCGTGCTCGCTCGCGAACCTCATCGTGGCCTGGACGTCCGCAATGGTGCCCGCCTCGACGAGCGCCAGCGGCGGCCCCGTCGAGACGTACCCGGACTTGTCGGCCCGCGCGGCCTCGAGGATCTCGGCACCGGTGAGCACGCACCCGCTGAGCTCTCGGGCGAGGGCGTCGAGGTCAGGAGCAGCCACGGTCTCAGCCTCTCGCAGCGGCGGCCCTCACCGCCACCACGTCCGTCACACGAACAGGAACGGCGCCACCCGCGGTTTCCCGCGGAATGACGCCGTTCCGTACTGTCTCAACCAGTGCGCGCCCGGAGGGACTCGAACCCCCAACCTTCTGATCCGTAGTCAGATGCTCTATCCATTAAGCTACGGGCGCTTGTCCGCCGGCTGGCCGGTGGACCGCAGAACACTTTACCGCGTCCCGCCCCGTGCTGGCGAACCGGGGCCGTGTTGCCCGCGCCACATCCCATGCACAGCGCCATCGGCGTCGAACAGGTGGTTCTGCGCGGTTTTGCCGCGGATAGCGGGCAGAACCTCCTACTCGCGACCGAGTGGTGGGGCGTACGACCACGGGTGGACCCCGGTACCCGACCACGGGCGCGCCCCGTGGGGCCAGATCGGTCCCGGTGGCTGACGCGGCGCGGCAGCACAGAGCGCGAACCTGGGTGGCATGACGACACGATCACCTCTCACCGCACGTGCGCTGACCAAGGTCTACGGCGCACCGAACGTCCGCCCCGGGAGCGGCCCGGTCCCCCGCGTGGCCACGCCGTCCGGGGCGCCGCAGCAGCCCTCCCCCGGCCCGATCGCGCAGATGCCGGGCAACGGCGCCGTGGCGCTCGCCGGTGTGGACCTCGAGATCGCCCCGGGTGAGTCCGTGGCGATCATGGGGCCCTCGGGGTCAGGCAAGACGACACTGCTGCACTGCCTCGCGGGGATCCTGCCGCCCACGAGCGGCCAGGTGATCTGGAACGGGCGCGATCTCGCGGGGATGTCCGACGCCGATCGCACCGCCCTGCGCCGCCACGACTTCGGCTTCGTGTTCCAGTCCGGCCAGCTCCTTCCGGAGCTTCCTGCCGACGAGAACGCGGCCCTCCCGCTCATGCTCGGCGGCGTCTCACGCCACCACGCGGTCGGTGCGGCACGCGAGTGGCTCGGCTACCTCGGCCTCGCCGGCATGGAGGACCGCCGCCCCGGCGAGCTCTCGGGGGGCCAGGCGCAGCGCGTCGCGATCGCCCGCGCACTCACCTGCTCACCCGGCGTGATCTTTGCCGACGAACCGACCGGCGCCCTCGACCAACAGACCGGCCAGGAGGTCCTGCGCGTGCTGCGCGAGGCGACCGAGCAGACCGGCGCCAGCCTCGTCGTCGTCACCCACGACGAGCAGGTCGCCGCATGGTGCTCACGCACCATCCGGATGCGTGACGGCCTCATCACCACGCCCGACGGCGGAGCGCAGCAGGTCCCCTATCCCACCTCCGTGGTGGGTCAGGTTCCGAACCCGCAGGTGGGTGCGTGATGGTCACCGCTCTTCGCATGTGGTTGCTGCTGCGCAAGCGCGACGCTGGTCGCACCGACCCGCAGCGTCTGACCGGCGTGCTCGCCGTGCTCTCGTTCGCGGTCACGACGGCGGTCTCGCTGCTCGTGATCGGCGGGTTCCAGGCGTTCGCCGAACGGGCGGCAGTCGCTCCGCCGGACGACTACAACGCCGAGCTGTACGTGCTGCTCGCGGGCACCGCCGCAGGTCTGCTGCTCATTCCGCTGGTGACACTCGGTGGTGCGGCATCGCGCCTGGCGGTCGCACGACGTGACGAGCGGCTCGCGGCCCTACGCCTCGCCGGCGCCGGCACCAGCCAGGTGTCCACGCTCGCCCTGCTGGACTCCACCGTGCAGGCAGCCGTCGGTGCGGTGATCGGCGCGGCCGCCTACTTCGGGCTGATCCCGCTCGTGCTGCCTGTCACGTTCCAGCAGCAACCCTTCAGCTACGCCGAGCTCGTGCTGCCGTGGTGGGTACTGCCGCTCGCGGTCCTCGGTGTGGTGCTGGTCGCGCTGATCTCCGCCGCCGCGAGCCTGCGCCGCGTCGCGATCACCCCGCTCGGGGTGGCCGCCCGGCAGGCACCGCCCGGGCTGCACTGGACGCGAGTCGTGCCGATCGTCGTCGTCGGAGGCGTGTTCGCGGTGCTCATGCAGACCGGGCAGGCGTCACTCATCGTGCTGATCCTGTTCCTGCTGGGCGGGCTGGCCGTGGTGAACCTCGTGGGTCCGTGGCTGATGGGCGTGATCGGGAAGGTCGCGGTCAAGCGCGCGAAGGACGCACCTCAGCTGATCGCCGCGCGCCGCCTCGTCGACGCCCCGAAGACCGCGTGGCGCAGCGTCGGCGGCGTCGCCCTGGCGACGTTCGTCGCCAGCATGGCCGCTGCGGCCGCGATGTTCGCCGCCAGCGACCCCGACCCGGTACTCGCCGACATCGGCACCGGCGGACAGCTCACCCTGGTGATCGCCGCCGTGGTCGCCGCCACCTCCACCGGCGTGATGCAGGCCGGCCGCATCATCGACCAGCGCGCCGAGTACCGGGCACTGCACCTGGCCGGCACCGACATCCGCGTGATGGACAAGGCGCGCCTGCGGGAGGTCGGCGTCCCGCTGATCGCTGCGGTGCTGCTCGCCACCGCAGCCTCCTCGATCTTCCTGCTGCCTGCCCTCGGGGTCGGGGTCTTCACCAACCCCGTGGCGGTGGGTCAGTACCTGGTGAGCGTGGTGGGAGCGTGCGCGCTCGTGCTCGCCGGATCGTGGGCGAGCAAGGGGGTGGTGCGCACCGTGCTGTCGTGACCTCTCGCGCGCGGTGTCAACCGACATCTGTGGTCTCTTCAGCGGCGATGCGCGGGAGCGGCAGCACTTGTGCTCGAGCGGGCCGCGACGGCCCGGACCACCCGCTTCACACCACGAGGCTGTCGGCGATCTCCGCCACATCCGACGGCGCCGGTGAGTGCTCGACACCCATCTCCCCGAGCACCAGGAACACGTGGGTGCCTGAGCCGTCCGCATGCGGCGAGGTCCTCACGATCAGGATCGCCTCCCGCGCCTCGCAGGCGTTGTCGCCGGGCCCGAGCCGCACCGAAGCGGTCACCTGCGCCCCGTCCACGGTCTCCTCGGGTGCCTTGAGGTTGATGTCCGGATCGCGCGGGCCGTAGAAGCTCGCGACGGCTCGATCCACCTCGTCCGTGGCCACCTGAGCCGCGTCGGTCTCGCCCTCGCGCCAGGTGACGAACGCCAACCCGGTGACGAGGTTCTCGTTCTCGACGCAAAGGCCCAGACCGTGCACGCCTCGTTCGAGCTCCTCGCCGTCGACCGTGTAGGACTGCACCTCCCAGGTGGGCGGTACCGAGAACGTGCCACCAGGAAACGCGATCTCATGCCACTCGTCGCCACCATCGTCCGACGGCGTGGGCTCGGTGGTCGGGTCCGCGGCAGGCTCGGTGGTCGGGTCGGCGGCCGTCGAGCTCTCAGGCGACTCGTCGCTGTCGGTCGCGCAGCCCCCGCTGAAACCCGCTATCAGCAGCAGCGCTGCTGCACCGGTGGCCCAGCGCAGTCGACGTTCAGTCGGCATCGATCCCTCTCGCGCGGCTCCTTCGGTGGGCACGCCCGCTCACGGCTGCCCACACGATAGCAAGGCACAGTGACTCAGCTCGCGGGCGCCGGAGCGTCGAGGGCGTGCAGCATCCGTACCAGGGTCTCCCGCAGCTCCGAACGTGCAGGCTCGGGCAGATCGGTCGTGTACGTGACACCCGGCGGCACCCACGACATCGCGTACATGGTCTCGCGGAAGTCACCACCGCCCATGGGCCACCGGGTGCGGTCCTCCCCCTCCGCAGTGGCACCCTGGGCCCAGTTGCCGAAGTGCTCCGTCATCACCTCCAGCGGCAGGTCCATGACCACGTGGGCCTCGATGGCCTGCGGCGCCCACGCGGTGGCGACGAAGATCAGCTCGTCGACCTCGTCCGCTGTGATCGAACGCGGCTCGAACCGCATATAGGTGTGCTCGATCTCGCTGAGCCGGTCGACCCGGAAGGTGCGCCAGTCGTCGCGGTCGAGATCCCAGCAGAGCAGGTACCAGTGACGGTCGGCAGGGGCGAGCGTGTGCGGCTCGACACGACGCTCGGAGGAGACCCCCGCGGCGGAGGTGTAGGCGAACCGCAGTCGTTCGTGATCGCGGCAAGCCAGCGCAAGCTCGCCCAGCACCGTCCCGGAGACGACAGAGCCGCGATCGACGCCCGCGGGCCTGATGGCCGCCGCGAGCGCGTTGACGCGCGTGCGTAGCCGAGGCGGCAGTACCTGCTCGATCTTGGCGAGCGCCGAGAGGGTGGTGTGGGGACCATCGAGCAGCCGTTGGGTGGCCGCCAGCCGTAGCCCGATGCCGATCGTCACCGCTTCGTCATCGTTGAGCAGCAGCGGTGGCAGTGCGTTGCCGGGCGCCAGCCGGTAACCGCCCTCGACGCCCGGTGCCGAGGTCACCCGATACCCGAGGCCGCGCAACCGGTCGATGTCGCGCCGCACGGTGCGCTCGGTGACGCTGAGCCGGTCCGCGAGCTCCCGACCAGCCCAGTGCCGGTGCGTCTGCAGCAGGTTGAGCAGCGTGAGGATCCGCTCGGTGGTGTCGGTCATGCCGCCATTGTCGTTCGAATCGAGGACTATTACTGTCCGCATCGACTCCTAGCCTTCCCACCATGAGAACCGACACCGTCATCGCCACCACCGGCCTGACCAAGCGATTCACCGTGAAGAAGAACGAGGTCCACGCCGTCACCGACCTCACCATGGACGTCCGGCGTGGGGAGCTCGTCGCTTTCCTCGGCCCCAACGGCGCCGGCAAGTCGACGAGCCTGCGCATGCTCACCACCCTGATCCCGCCGACCTCCGGCACCGCCACCGTGGCCGGCTTCGACATCGCGCGCGACCCGGCAGCGGTGCGCTCGCGCATCGGCTACGTGGGCCAGGGCAACTCGGGCAGCTTCGCGCAGCGGGTGCGTGACGAGCTGCTCAGTCAGGGCGCCTTCTACGGCATGGGCCGCCGCGAGCGCACCGAGCGGACCGACGAGCTGATCACCTCGCTCGAGCTCGAATCCTTCGCCTCGCAGACCGTGCAGCAGCTCTCCGGCGGCCAGAAGCGCAGGCTCGACATCGCGCTAGGGCTGATCCACGCACCCGAAGTGCTGTTCCTCGACGAACCCTCGACCGGGCTCGACCCGCAGAGCCGCGCCAACCTGTGGGAGCACATCGTGGCACTGCGCGCGCGCTACGGCACCACCGTGTTCCTCACCACCCACTACCTCGAGGAGGCCGACCGCTATGCCGAACGGGTGATGGTGATGGACGACGGCCGGGTCATCGCCGATGACACGGCCGCTGCCCTCAAGGCGAACCTCGCCGGCGACGCCGTCACCCTCACCCTCGAGAGCGAGGCTCACCTCGCGAGGGCGAGCGCCGCCGTCGAGCGTCTCGCCGGGACGACGGCGGAGCACCGCGGCGCCGGCACGCTCGCCTTCGCGGCGCCGTCCGGATCCGCGCTGCTGACGCGCTTGCTACGCGAGCTCGACAGCGACGGCGTCGCCGTGACGACCGCCACAGCGGTTCCGCCGACGCTCGACGACGTCTTCCTCGCCCTCACCGGCCGCACGCTGCGCGATTCCGACAAGCCCGAGGACTCCACCGCACCCGGATCCGATACCGACCGCACGCTCGAGGGGAGCAACCGATGACCACCGTCGCCGACACCAGGATCGTCCGCCCGCACCTGGCCCGGGACACCTGGAACGTACTGATCCGGGAGCTGAAGCCCGTGGTGCGGGACCCGTTCTCGCTGATCTTCAGCCTGGTGCAACCGTTGGTGTTCCTGGGCCTGTTCGGGCCGCTGCTGGTGGCGCAGTCCGGGCAGGTCCTGGCGAGCACGCTGCAATGGTTCGTGCCGGGCGTACTCGTGATGATCGTGCTGTTCGGCACCGGTGCGACCGGCTCGAACCTGCAGTACGAGATGATGACCGGCTCGCACGAGCGGACGCTGGTGGCACCGCTGTCGAGATCGTCGCTGCTGATCGGGCGGGCGCTCAAGGAGATCGCCCCGATCGTGGCGCAGGCCCTGCTGATCGTGGCGATCGCGCTGCCGTTCGGCTTCCGCGCCCACCTGCTCGGGCTGTTCGCCGGGCTGGCGCTGCTGGCGGTGTTCGGGATCGGGCTAGGCGCCCTCAGCTACTCGCTGGCGCTCGCCACGAAGCAGCACGAGTGGCTGTTCTGGGGCGTGCAGCAGAGCCTGATCTTCCCGTTGCTGATCCTGTCCGGTGTGCTGCTGCCGCTCGAGGGCGGGCCGGCCTGGATGCGTGCGGTCGCCGCCGTCAACCCGGTGACGTATGTGGTCGACGCCGAGCGGGCGCTGCTGACCGGCTCCCTCGGCGCGAGCGACGTGCTGTGGGGGTGGGTCGCTGCTGTGGCACTGGCGGCCATCGGGCTCGCCGTCGGGGTGCGAGCGATCCGGCGCAGCAGCTGAGCGGCACCTGCTCAGTGGGTGTAGGGGCGCTCCCGAGGAATCTCCGGGTTCAGCTCCACCCCGAACCCGGGCGTCTCGGGCAGCCGTAGCCGCCCGCGCTCGGGCACGGGCTCGCCGAGGAGGAGCGGTGCGAACATCGGCACCACCTCCTCGGCGGTCTCGTGCATCATGAGGAACTCCGAGAACGGGCTGTTGGTTCGCGTGATGACGAAGTGGTACGAGTACACGCTCGACCCGTGCGGTACGACCATTGCGCCGTGCGCATCGGCGAGTGCGGAGATCTTGATCAGCTCCGTGATGCCGCCGCACCAGTTGACGTCGGGCTGGATGATGTCGACGCCGGTCTCCAGCAGCTGCCGGAAGCCCCAGCGGGTGGCCTCGTGCTCGCCGGTGGTGATGAGCACGGTCGGCGGCGCCTGCCGCTTCAGCTGTGCGTAGCCCCAGTAGTCGTCGGGGATCAGCGCTTCTTCGAGCCACTTCAGCTTGTGCTCGGCGGCGGCATGCGCGAGACGGGTGGCGTACTCGACGTCGAGCGACATCCACGCGTCCCACATCAGCCAGAAGTCCTCCCCCACGCGCTCGCGCATATCCGCGAGTGCGGAGAGGTTGGTGGTGAAGCCCTCCTGCCCCTCGGCCGGTCCGTGATGGATCGGCATCTTGCCACCGATGAAGCCGAGATCCTTCGCGATGTCGGGGCGTGCGCCGGTGGCGTAGAACGTGAGCTCGTCACGAACCGGCCCGCCGAGCAGTGCGTACACGGGCTCGCCGCGGAGCCGGCCGAGCAGGTCGTACAGGGCCAGGTCGACGCCGGAGATCGTGTTGAGCACCACGCCGCGCCGCCCGTAGAACAGGGTCGAGCGGTACATCTGGTCCCAGATCCGTTCAAGGTCGGTGACCTCGCGACCCTCGAGGAACCGGGCCAGGTGCTTCTCCACGATCCAGGCGCCGATCTCGCCCGCCGTGGTGACGGCGAAGCCGACGGTGCCGTCGCTGGCCTCGATCTCGACCACGAGCGTGCCGAGCACGTCGATGCCGAAGGAGCGCCGGGAGTCCCGGTACTCCGGGTAGACGGACATCGGGGTGGCGATGTGGTCGTCGATCCAGTGCGCGCCGGGCTGGTCGTGGCAGTCAGCTCCCTTGCCGCGCACCGTGTAGGCGCGCACCTCGCGAATCGTGGTGCGCATGGTCAGCTCTCCTCGGTGGGGTCGACGGCAAGGCTCACCAGGACCTTGCCCGGCACGTCGGCGTGGGCGGCGAGCTCGGTGAAGGCGGTGGGCGCCGCCGTGAGGGGGATCGTCCGTGAGATCAACGACCGGGCACGGTCCGGATCGGCGGCGATCCACGCCGCCGCGGTGCGGAAGTCATCGGCCGAGTACGCGAAGCTGCCCACGATCTGCCGCTCTCCCGTGCTCACCAGGAAGGCATCGAGGGTGAGGCTCGGCGTCCCCATGCCCACGAGGCACACACGCCCGTCGAGGCGGGTTGCGTGCAGCGCGGTCGCCAGCGTGGCGGAGATGCCGACGGCGTCGATCGCCACATCGGCGGCACCACCGAGTGCGCTGTGGATCCGCGCGATGTCGGCGTCCGCTCCGCTCGGCTCGAGCGCGGTGACTCCGAGCTCCTGGACGAGCTCTCGTCGGCCGGCGGTGGGCTCGGTGACGACCACGCTGCCGGCACCGGTCGCCTGCAGCGCGAGCACGACCGACTGCCCGATCGGCCCGCCGCCGACCACGAGTACCCGGTCCCCGGCCTGCACCTGTGCCTGCCTGACGGCGTGCACCGCCACGGCCAGCGGCTCGATCAGCGCACCGAGCTCGATCGGGAGGTCGGCGGGCAGCGGCACAACGTTCCGCGCCGGCACCGTCACGTACTGCGCGAACGCGGCGACGATCTCCGGGGCGACGCCCACCACCCGCCGGCCCGGCGCCCGCTGCTCGCGCCCGGCATACTCCTCGGCCTCGACCTCGGGCACCAGCACGGGGTTGAACGTGACCTGGTCGCCGACCGAAAGGCCGGCCACGCCCTCACCGAGCGCGTCCACCACGCCCGCGGTTTCGTGTCCCATCACCTGGCCGGGCACCCGACGGCCGTTCTCCCCGGTGAAGCCGTGGATGTCGGTGCCACAGATGCCGGTGACGGCGACCGTGATCCGCACCTCTCCGGGCCCGGGCAGGTCCGGATCGGGCAGTTCCACCACCGCCATCTCGTTGAACTGCTCGAGGCGCAACGCCTTCATCTGCCAGGGCTCCTTCGTCCGTCGTGGTCCTGTCAGCCTCCCATCACCGGTCCGAGCAGGCGAGGTGGTGCCGCAGACCGAGACGGGCGAGCCGCCGTCAGGCGCGGCGAGAGAGTCGCCGGGCGATCACGGTGCTGACGATGAGCTGGAGCTGGTGGAACACGATCACGGGCACGGCGATCGGTCCTGCGAGCGCGGCGGGGAACAGTGCGGCGAGCATCGGGAGCCCGGTCGCCAGCGACTTCTGTGACCCGGCCATGAGCAGCGAGATCCGGTCCTCGGTCGACAACCGCAGCAGGCGTCCGCCCCACCAGGTGGCAGCGAGCGCGGCCGCCAGGAGCAGCGCGCACGCGGCGATCACGGCGATCAGCGCGGGCGCCGAGACCGTGCCCCACACACCGGAGGCGGTGGCGGTCGAGACCGCGACGAGCACCACGAGCAGGATCGTGCCGCGATCCCACAGCGAGGTCAGCCGCTTGCGCGAGCGCACGTAGCCGCCGATCAGCGGCTGCACGAGCTGCCCGATCACGAACGGCAGCAGCAGGAGCAGCAGCACCGAGCGGATCCCGCCCCCGCCTGCGCTGCCACCGGTGTGCATGAGCACCAGCACCAGCAGGGGCGTGACCACCATCCCGAGCAGGTTCGAGACCGTGGCTGCGGTGAGGGTGCCGGCCACATTCCCCCGCGCCACCGACGTCAATGCCACGCAGGACTGCACGGTCGAGGGCAACAGGCTCAGATAGAGCACACCCTGGGCGAGGCTCTCCCCCAGCACCGGCGCAGCCAGCGTCGACAGGGCCAGACCCAGCAGCGGGAACAGCACGAACGTGGTGGCGAGCGTGGCACCCTGCAACCGCACGTTGCGCAGACCGGCGACCACCTCGTGGGTGGCGAGCCGGGCGCCGTAGAGGAAGAACAGCACCACGATCGCGATGTCGGCGGCGATGTCGAGCGCCGCCCGCACCACGTCCGGGATCGGCACCAGCAGCCCGATGGCCAGCATGGCCAGCAGCGCGACGATGAACGGGTCGATGAAGCGGCGCACCCGCCGACGCTACCCCCGCGCGCGCGGTCGCGCCGTGCTGACCTCCAGCCACCAACTGACGGCGCCGGTCGCCGGGAGCGCGGCGCACTCGTCCGGCCCCGCTTCCGCCAGCGCCGTGGTGGCCCCGATCATCGGCTCGATTCCGATCGAGCGGTAGGGGGTGCCGGCGGGCCAGCCGCGCAGGTTGCGCCAGAGCACGAACGACGTCGGAACCCCTGGGTCTGCGCCCCAGCGCAGGCTCAGGCAGTCCTCTTCGTCGAGGATCTCGACGGCGTCGCTCGCCACGACCGCGCACGTCGCCGTGCCGTCGTCGGGGCCGAGCAGGTCCAGGTGCACGCCTGCGGCCTCGGGCCACGTGCTGCGCGTCACCTCGCCTGGCCGCGGGTGATCCTGCACCGCGACGGCGGGTGTGCCGGGCACCCGCAACGTGGCCGCGGGCGAGAGGTCCAGCAACAGGTGCACCGCGTGCAGGAACCGGGCGCCGAGCCTCACTCCGTCCGCCGAGTTCGTACCTCCGGGACGAGTTCGCACCTCCGACGGTACGAGCTCGTGCCGACGGTACGAGCTCCTGGGCCCGGTGATCTCGTAGTCCACGCGCACCGCACCGCTGCGCTCGCTCAGCCGACGGCGCAACGTGAGCCCGTCCCGCGTGCGCGCGGAGGCGTCGGCGGGCTCGCCCACCCACGGCCGGCACCACACGTCGCCGTGGTCGTGCCCGAGCGTGGGGTCGCCGGTCACCGAGGGGAAGCACTCCTCGCCGCCGCCGGCATCGACGAACGGTGTGCCCGGCCGCGCCTCGGCGCGCTCCGCCAGCGTGACTCCCGGGTTCTGCCACAGCCACTCCCGCGTACCGGAGCGCAGCGAGGTCCAGCGGCCACCGAGCGCGAGGTCGGTCGTGACGGTCAGCGGCACCGCCGCGTGACCGTGCGCATCCGGCACCGTCGTCGGTGTCGAGTGCAGCCGACCCTCCCTCATACCTCCTCGATCTCAGCGAGATCGCAGTCGCCCCAGCCGAACGGCACGGTCAATCCCGCGGCAAGCTCGGCTCCGCTCAGCTCCTCGACCGTGCCTGACCCCCATCGGACCCGGTATCTCGCGCCCGGCTCGCATCCGGCGACCGAGAGCACCAGCGATGCGTTACCGCGGCGCCATGCCAGCACGACCACGCGCGAACCGAGCGCGTACTGCACGGCGTAAGCACCGCCGTCAGGCGATCCATGGCGGCGCGTCCGACCGCCGTGCACCACGTCGCGCAAGCCCCGGTATCGAGCCACGTGCTCGGCGGCACGAGCGCGCGTCGACGCATCCCACGCGAGCAGGTCCGACCCGATCCCGAGCACCCCGGCAGCCGCCACCACGAACCGGAAGTCGAGGCTCGCCGGACCGTCAGCAGTGTCGAGGAGGTCGGGCTCGTCGGTCACCCACGAGCTCATCGTCCAGGCGGGGTAGACGCCGAGGAACCCGTGCTGGATCGCGAGCCGATCCCGCGGCCCGGTCTCGTCGCTGGGCCACACCACGTCGGATCGCTCGAGCACCGCGAGGTCGATGCGGCCGCCGCCACCCGAGCATGCCTCCACCGTGACGTGTGGGAACTCCTGTCGCAGCATCTCCATCACCCGGTAGTAGGCGTGGGTGTGGCGCCAGGACCAGTCGTCGCCACCCGGCACGGTCTGGCCACCATCGGCGATCGCGCGGTTCATGTCCCACTTGAGGTAGGTGATGTCGGCACCGCGCAACAGCGTCCGGAGGGTCTCGATCACCCACGCCTCCACCTCAGGTCGACCGAGGTCGAGGATGTACTGGTTCCGCAACGTGCGCAGCGGCCTGCCCGCTACGTGGTGCACCCAGTCCGGGTGCGCACGGTAGAGGTCGCTGTCGGGATTGACCGCTTCGGGCTCGACCCACACCCCGAACCGCATCCCTCGCCCACGCACCGCGTCAGCGAGCTGACCCAGCCCCTGCGGGAACTTGGCCGGGTCCGGATCCCAGTCCCCGAGCCCCGCCGCGTCGCTGGTCCGACCGCGGAACCAGCCGTCGTCGACCACGAACACCTCGACGCCGAGCTCAGCAGCCACATCGGCCAGCTCGAGCTGGTGCTCGATGCGCACGTCGAAGGTGGTCGCGTACCAGGAGTTGAAGACGATCGGGCGATGCTCGGATCCGGTGTCGCGCGCGAGCGTGCGCTGATAGGTGTGCCAGGCGTGCGCCACGGCATCGCCGTCGCCCCGTGCCCACAGACCGGCGAGCACCGGGGTCGTGAGCACATCACCCGCGGGGATCGTCAGCACACCCGACTCGTCGTCCGGTCCCCCGGCCACGCGCACGTGCTGCACGAACGGCGGTACATCAACCGCGAGCCGCCACGAGCCGGACCAGGCGAGCGCGACCGACCAGGCGTCGCTGTCGGGAACCCCACGCGGCCGCACCGTGACCACCGGGGCGGCTGTGTGCGAGGTGATGCCCTGCCGACTGCCCACGCTGAGCGTTCCGGCGGGCAGGTCCACGAGCGCCGGAGTGGTCTCCCGCGACCACGCCCCGTGCCGCACCTCCACGCTCGCACCCGCGCCGGTGGGCGCCTCGAAGGCGCCGCCCCACCCCCGCAGGAGCTCGACGGCGTGAGGAGAGTCGTTCCGGATCGTCGCCCACTTGGTGATCACGTCGTGCGAGGGGTGACTGCGCAGGTGCAGCTCGACCTCGACCTCGGCCACCTCGTCGGCGAGCGGGCAGATCAGGTGGGTCCCGCCGTCGGGCTCGACCTCACAGGTGACCTCACCGGCGAGCGAGAGCCGCAGCCCGCGCACGCCATCGGCCCGGCGCGCCACGATCTCGGCGGCGTGCACGTCGCGGGTGCCCAGCGCCGTCGCTTCCAGCGGGAGAAGATCGACATCCCGCACGAAGGACGCGGCCCGCCGCGGCAGCGTCGGAGCCGGCGCGCTCTCCACCGGCCCGCCCCAGTGGTGCAGCACGAGCCCCTGCCCACCCGGGGCGAGCCCGACCACATAGCTGCCGGACGCCGTCGGCAGGGACCACACGCTCACTTGTTCGAGCCCACGAGCAGACCGGACACGAACTGCTTCTGAAAGGCGAAGAACACGATCGCGGTGGGGATCGCCGCGACCAGCGAACCGGCAGCGATGACGTTCCATGCGCTGGAGTAGCCGCCCTGCAGGTTGAGCAGCGCGGCGGTGATCGGGAACAGCGCCTCGGAGCGCAGCACGGTCATCGCCCAGATCAGGTCGTTGAAGATCCAGGTGGTGGCCAGCGCGGCCAGAGCCGCGAGCGACGGGCGTGAGAGCGGCAGCACGATCTGCCAGAAGATCCGGCCCGCACCAGCGCCGTCGATCCGGGCGGCCTCGAACACCTCGTTCGGCAAGCCCCGCATGAAGCCGTGCAGCACGAACGTGTAGAAGCCGATCCCGAAACCGACCTGCACCACGATCAATGCGGTGAGGGTGTCGTAGATGCCCACCGACTCGGTGATGGCCGAGACCGGCACCAGCAGGATCTGCGGCGGCAGCAGGTTGCCGGCCAGCATCGCCAACAGGATGATCTTGCGGCCCGGGATCGCGAACCGCGACAACGCGTACGCGGCGCAGGCGCTGAGCGCCAGCGAGAGCAGCACGCCCACCGCGGTGACGATGATGCTGTTGCCGAGCGCGCGCATCAGGCCGCCGCCCGCGAAGGCTGTCGCGAACCCGTCCCAGGAGATCGAGACCGGGAAGGCACCGAGGCCGCGCGAGGCGATGTCGTCGTAGGAACGGAGCGCCACGAAGATCACGAAGATGATCGGGCTGAGCCACAGCAGCGTCAGCGGGATCATGCCCACGTGCAGCCATGGTGAGCGAGCCGGCTTGGGCTTGCGCATCATCGGACGGTCGAGCTGTGCGGTAGCCATGTCAGTCCTCCTCCGCTCGTGACTGCCGGGCGAGGTAGGTGATGATGAAGCCGATCGCGAGGGCGAAGATGACCACGGCGATCGCCGAGGCGTAGCCGAGGTTCCCCAGGGTGAAGGCTTGCTGGAACATGTAGGTGCTGAGCAGCTGTGTCATGTTGTACGGGCCGCCTCGGGTCATCGCCCACACGATGTCGAAGGTGCGCAGCGAGTCGATCACCGTCACGGCGAAGACCACCATGTTGACGCCCTTCAACTGAGGCATCACGATCTTCCAGAAGCGCTGCCAGGTGGAGGCGCCGTCCACCGCGGCGGCCTCCTCGAGCGAGGCATCGCAGCTCTTCAGACCGGCCAGGTAGAGCACCATGATGTAGCCGACCTGCCGCCACACCGCGGCGATCAGCACCGCGTAGAGGGCGAGGTCGGGGTCGGCCAGCCACTGGTTCCGCAGCGACTCGAGGCCGATCGCGCCGAGGGCGGCGTTGATCGGGCCCTCCGGTGCGTACATCACGCGCCAGAACAGACCCGTCACCGCCAGTGAGACGACCATCGGCAGGTAGATCGCGCTGCGGTAGAGGCCCACGAGCGGACCGGGCTTGTTGAGGGCGACCGCGAGCGCCAGCCCGCCTGCGACCGACAGGCCGCCGAACCCGAACACCCAGATGACGTTGTTGCCGAGGGCCCGGCGGAAGATGGGGTCCTCCCACAGGTCTGTGAAGTTCCCGAGGCCCACGGGCTCGGCCGTGGTGATGCCATCCCAGCGGGTGAGCGACAACGAGAACGAGTTCGCGGCCGGCCAGAACACCCAGAACAGCTCGACCACCAGCGGGATCAGCAGGAACGCCCACACCAGCAGCGGCACCCGCCGCAGCGCGCGCACCGCACGGGTGCCGGCACCGCCGGGGCGCCGCTGCGACGCGGCGGGTGCCGTGGCGGTCACGAGCCCCAGACCCCCTCAGCAGCGCGCTGCCACTCCTCGAGGATGCTGGTCATCGAGTCGGGGTCGGCGAGGAACTGCGTGAGCGCGGTGTCGGCGGTGGCCTGCAGCGCGTCGGAGGAGTCCCGGTTGAAGAACTGGGTGATCTCCTCGGTGGAGTTGAGCAGCTCGATGCCCTTCTGCACGAGCGGGCTGAACTGGGAAGTGTCCACGTCGGGCGAGGTCGGCAGGTTGGAGGACTTCGCCAGCTCGATGTAGGCCTGCTGCTGCTCGGCCGAGGCCATGTAGTCCAGCAGCGCGAGCGCGCCCTCGGTGTTGTCGGAGTTGGCGGAGGCGAAGTAGCCGTCGGTCGGCGCCTCCTCGGCGGTGGGGATCGCGCTGTCGATCACCGGGACCGAGAAGAAGTCGATGTCGTCCTGCTGGTCCTCTGGCACGTACTGCGTGACGAACGCGCCCACGAGGTACATGGCCGCCTGGTTCTGCACCAGCGGCACCGCGCCTTCCTGCGCCGAGTAGGAGGCCATGTTCGGGTCGAAGTACGGGATCAGCCGCTTGTACTCCTCGAGCACCGCGACCACCTCCGGATCGGTGAAGGCGTGCTCTCCGGCCAGCAGCTCACGGTGGTACTCGGCGCCGTTGATGCGCAGGTTGAGGTAGTCGAACCAACCCGACGCCATCCACGGGGTCGAACCGATCCCGTTCGTGAGCGGGGCGACGCCCTGGCCCGAGAGGTTCTCGCACAGCGCGTGGAACTCGTCCCACGTGGTCGGCGGCTCCACGCCCCACTCCTGGAACGCGGACTTCTTGTAGAAGACGGACCACCAGTAGTAGCTGGTGGGGATGAAGATCTGGTTGCCGTCGTCGTCGCTGGAGAGGCTGCGCAGCGCGTCGGAGAACCCGGCGCAGGCGCCGTCGCCCTCCCACAGGCTGGAGACGTCGAGCAGCAGGCCCTCGCGGGCGTACGAACGCGCCACCGAGCCGGCGTACCAGGTGAGCACCTCGGGCGGATCGTTGCTGCGCAGATAGTTGGTGAGCTGGGCGCGGAACTGCTCGGTCGCGACCGAGTTGAGCGTGACGTCGCCATCCGGGTAGTCACCGACGATCGCCTCGATGGCGGCCTTGGGGTCGGTGTCCTGGATCGAGGACTGCAGCACGATCGGGCCGCCGCTGGTGCCACCGGTGTCGTCGCCACCACCACCGCCGCCACCGCCGCCACCGCTTCCCCCGCCGACACAGCTGCTGAGCAACCCGGCGACACCGAGCGAGGCACCGCCGAGGAGCAGTCCCCGGCGTGAGATCGAAGAGCTGGACATCATCGTTCCTTCCTTGCGCCCCCGTTGGCGCGGGTCGGTTCAGCCGGCCGGGTGACCGGTGAGGGGGTGCGGCGCATCGGCGCTGCGGTTCGAGAGCAGGAGCTCGGGGTGGGTGCGCAGGGCGTGGCGCAGGTCGGCGGCATGCCGCTCGGCGAGCTGCTCGGGCACGTCGAGCAGCTGCTCAGCCACGGCCCGCTCCCCCGCCAGCAGCGCGAGCTGGGAGTCGAAGGTGGCCACCCGCCGGTCGCGCACCGCGACCGGGTCGCCGCTGAACAGCAGCAGGTCGGGCAGTGACGTGGCGAAGTAGTCGACGCTGGGGGCCGTGGCGGCGTAGGAGTCGCGGAACGCGGCCAGCTCGGAGGTCAGCGCCGCTGCTGCCTCGTCCTCGCCGAGCCGCCGCAGCGCGAGCACCGACCAGAACGTGGTCTCACTGTGCTCGGTGGTGCTCATGCCGAGGAAGTCGCCGCGTTGGGAGGCGGCGTCAGCCCACGCCGCGCGCGCCGCATCCGGATCGCCGGCGGCGGCGAGGGCATCACCGAGGTGCAGGTGCAGCGCAGCCGTGCTGGCGAGCGGGTGGCGTGCCTCGCCGAGATTGCTCGGTGGAGCCAGCGCCGCGCGGACGTGCTCGACGGCCGCCGCCGCATCCCCGGCCTCGAGCGCGAGCTGGGTCTGCACGCGCTCCCAGGCCTGCAGCACCTGCCCCTCTCCGCCTTCCCAGGGCTGGAACCGCCGGCTCTCCAGGATCGGCAGCGCGTCGCTCGCACGGCCCACGCTGACGAGCAGGTGCAGGTGCTCGACCGTGAGGTCGTCGCGCCGCCCCAGCAGCTCCCCGCTCGAGCGCAGCCGCTTGAGCCGCTGGTCCGGCGGCTCACCAAGGAGCGCGGCCAGCTGGTCGCGCTCGTAGAGCAGGCGAGCATCGTCCGGCCGCAGCGCCAGCGCGGCGTCGTAGTGCGCCACTGCGCCGGCGGGATCGCCGGCGTCGTTCGCCGTGAACAGTCCGAGATTGCGATGCACGACGGCATCGCTCGCCTCGAGCTCGACACTCG
>NZ_JBMDXJ010000031.1:0-11154 GCF_048594945.1 Pseudactinotalea sp.
TCCAGCGTGACGCGGTCAAGCGCACGATCGACCACCTCGACCTGGTGATCATCCGCCGCGGCGAGAAGGTCGTCGTCGACATCCCGGTCCACGTCGAGGGCGAGTCCGCTCCGGACACCATCCACACCGTGGAGTCGCAGACGCTCTCGGTGCGTGCCGATGCGCTCAGCATCCCCGAGGGGCTCGTCGCGTCGATCGAGGGTCTCGAGGAGGGCGACACCGTGCGCGCCTCCGACATCGTGCTCCCCGAGGGCGTCGAGCTCGAGACCGACCCGGAGACCACCGTGGTCGTCATCAGCGTGCCCCGTGCGTCCGCCGAGGACCTCGAGGCCGACGAGGCCGCGGCTGAGGCCGGCGCTGCTGCCGGTGAGGCCGGCGAGTCTTCCGCTGAGGGTGAGGGCGGCGACGCCCCGGCCGAGGCGGACGACTCCGAGTCCTGAGCATCACCTCGGGGGATCGCATGACCGACGGCACGTTCCTCGTCGTCGGGCTCGGAAACCCGGGCCCGACGTACGCGGGCAACCGCCACAATGTCGGCCAGATGGTGCTCGACGTGCTCGCGCGCGACGTGCCGGGCAGCTTCGTGACGCACAAGGCGCGCGCGCAGGTGCTCGACGGTCGGCTGGGCGTGCTCAGCACCGGAGCGCCGGGGCCGCGGGTCGTGCTGGCCAAGCCGAGCACGTACATGAACGTCTCCGGCGGACCCGTGGCCGCGCTTGTGCGGTTCTACGACGTCCCTCCGGAGCGGCTGCTCGTGGTGCACGACGAGCTCGACCTGCCACCCTCCACGCTGCGGCTCAAGCGCGGCGGCGGGGAGGGTGGCCACAACGGACTCACGTCGATCAGTGCCGCGCTGGGCCCCAAGGACTACCTGCGGCTCCGTGTGGGTATCGGGCGCCCGCCGGGCAGGCAGGACCCGGCGGACTTCGTGCTGCGCGACTTCGCGGTGTCGGAGCGCGAGGACCTTGCGGTCACCTTGGAGGAGGCCGCCGACGGCGTCAGGGACGTCGTCGACAAGGGTCTCGTTCTCGCTCAGGACCGGCTGCACGCACCCCGCTGAGCCCGGCTCAGTCGGTCGCGTTGACGGCGAACTCGCCCAGCTCGTCCCAGTGGTCGCCCTCCATGAGGACGTTCCGGATCTTGGGTGTCTCGGGGAGGTACTGCGGCAGGTCGGCCTGCGCCTTGACGAAGTGGTCCGAGGTGACGTGGGCCTCCGCGGCATCGTCCTTGAACGCCTCGATCAGCACGTACGTGTTCGGGTCCTCGACGCTGCGGGACCACTCGAAGAACAGGTTGCCCGGCTCAGCGAGCGTGGCCTCAGTGAACTCTCGGGTGATCTCTGGCCACGCCTCCGCGTGCTCCGGCTTCACCTTCCACTTGACACAGATGAAGATCATCACGGCTCCTTCGGCGTTGGGTCGTCGAAGGACCAGCCTGCCGGTGCCACGTGTGCCGGCGCTACCGGGGTTCTCGGGTGGTGAGAACCGAAGATGACCTACGCTGCCGCATGTGACGTCGTCGTCCTCGGCGCTCGGCTCGGTCCGGCGCACGCTGCAGATCCTCGAGGTGGTCGCCGAGCACGGTGGTGCCACCGCGAAGGAGGTCGCTGACGCGACCGGGCTACCGCTGCCCACGGTGTACCGGCTGATCCGCGACCTGCTCGATGGCGACTACCTCGTGCACATCCGCGGCGAGAAGCGTTTCGAGCTGGGTTACAAGCTGCATGAGCTCGGGGTGAGCCTGCACCAGCAGATCGGCGTGCCTCGCGAGGTGCGCGCCCAGATCCACGGCCTGCACAAGCGGCTCGACTGCGCCGCCTACCTGGCGGTGCACCGCGGTTCGCAGATCGTGGTCGTGGTCACGGTCGACTCGCCCACGTGCCCGCGGCTGAGTCCGCTCGAGTTCGGGTACCACGAGGCTGCGCACGCCACCGCGCTCGGAAAGATCCTGCTCGCCAACATGGACGACGAGCACCGCAAGCACCACCTCGACCCCGAGCCGATGCCCCGGTTCGGCCCCGGCACGATCACCACGCACGCAGCACTCGACGAGCAGCTGGCGCAGGTGGCCGACCGCGGCATCGCCTGGGAGTACGGCGAGTTCCAGGCCGGCGCGACCTGCGCCGCCGCTGCGGTGCGCGCTGGCTCGGGCGCGCTGATCGGCTCGGTGGCGGTGTCGGGGCCGGATGCCGCGATGGCGGGGCGCACAGGTCAGATCGAGCAGGCGCTGCGGGCGACAGCGTCGCAGGTGAGCCGGTACTTCCGGTCCGGCCGAACCGGCTGAGCGGCGCTTCTCAGTCGGCGATAAGCGACCTTTCGCCGCAGTGCGGGTGCTCCTAGCGTGAGCCGCACACCGCAAGGAGGCGATGATGCCCGAGTTCACGTTCACGACCGCGCAGCGGCACACTCTGGTGCGACTGCTCAGAGCCGCGTACCCCCATCCGACCTTTCCGGACGGCCCGTTCGAGCGCACGGCCGAGGCCGTGGTCGCGAAGGCGAGCGAGAACACCTGGGACGCCCTCGCGCTGGCTACCGGCCTCGACTCGCTCGACGCACGCGCCGGCGGCGACTTCGGCTCGCTCGGCGAGGAGGTGGGGGAGAAGGTGCTGCGGGAGATCGCCGACGCCCCGTTCTTCCGGATGATCCGCGGCGTGGCGGTGGTCAGCCTGTACGACGACCACGAGGTGTGGCAGTTGCTCGGGTACGAGGGCGCGTCCTTCGATGCCGGCGGCTACCTCCACCGCGGGTTCGACGACCTCGCCTGGTTGCCCGATCCGCGGATCGAGGAGTACGACGGCCCCGACCACCTGGTCGAGGTGGCAGCGGAGGACGAGGTCGAAGGAGCGGGAGCATGAGCGCGGCGTCCGAAGGAACCCGTCAGGGAGCGGCGATCTCGCTGGACGAGGAGGCCGTGGTCATCATCGGCTCGGGCGCCGGCGGCGGCACCCTTGCCTACGAGCTGACCCAGCGCGGCATCCCGGTCGTGGTGCTGGAGGCGGGCGCCTATCTCACACCGGACGACTACGAGAACGACGAGTGGGCGGCGTTCGGGCAGATGGCGTGGCTGGACCCGCGTGTCAGCTCGGGGTCGTGGCGGCTGACGACCGACTTCCCGAACCTTCCCGCGTGGATCGTCAAGGCGGTCGGCGGGTCGACCACGCACTGGTCGGGCGCCACACCGCGCTTTCGCGACTACGAGTTCAAGGCGCGCACCTACTACGGCGACGTGGAGGGTGCGAACCTGATCGACTGGCCGATCACGCTGGCCGATCTCGCGCCGTACTACGACAAGGCCGAGATCGCGATCGGCTCCTCACACCGACACGGGCGCCCGCCGCTGCCCGCGAACAACAACTACAAGGTATTCGCCAACGGCGCCGAGCGCATCGGCTACAAGCACTACGCCACCGGGCCCTACGGCACGAACGCCGAGCCGTACGACGGCCGGCCGGCCTCGATCCAGGACGGCTTCAACTTCCAGGGCGACAAGAACACCTCGAAATGGTCGACGGCGGTGCGCGAGATCCCTCGCGCCCTCGCCACAGGTCTGTGCGACCTTCGTCCCCAGAGCCAGGCCGTGCAGATCACGCACGATCGCAGTGGCCGGGCCGACGCCGTCATCTATGCCGACGCCGACGGCAACCTGCATCGGCAGGCCGCCCGCGTGGTCTGCGTCGCGGGTAACTCCCTGGAGTCGCCGCGGCTGTTGCTGCTGAGTGCCTCGGCCAGCCATCCTGACGGCTTGGCGAATTCCTCGGGACAGGTCGGCCGCAACTACATGCGCCACACCACGGCGTCGGTCTATGCCCAGTTCGAGGAGCCGGTGCGGATGTATCGCGGCGAGACGATGGCCGGCATCATCGCCGATGAAGCGCGCCTCGACACCTCGCGGGGGTTCCACGGCGGCTACTACATGGAGACGCTGTCGTTGGGCCCTGCGTTCCTGGCGGCGTTCGTGGAGCCCGGCATGTGGGGTCGCGAGTTCACCGAGATGATGGACGCGTACCACCGCACCGCCGGCCTGTGGATCGTGGGCGAGGACATGCCGCAGGAGACGAACCGCATCACGTTGCACCCGTCGGTGAAGGACTCCCTCGGACTGCCCGTGGTGGACGTCCACTTCGACGACCACCCCAACGATGTCGCGATGCGCGAGCACGCGTACGGTCGCGCGGACCTGCTGTACGAGGCGGTGGGTGCGCAGTCGACCCATCACACCCCGCCGTACCCCTCGACGCACAACCTCGGCACCTGCCGGATGAGTGGGGAGGCAGCCCACGGCGTGGTCGACTCGTTCGGACAGGCGCACGACGTGCCCGGCCTGTTCGTCAGCGACGGCTCGGTGATGACCACGGGTGCCGCCGCGAACCCGACGCTGACGATCGTGGCGCTTGCGATCCGACAGGCCGAGCGCATCGCCGACCTGCTCGGCCGGCAGGAGCTGTGATCCGACGCCTCGCTCGTGGCGGAAGCCGCGCACTCATGGGCTGACACCGGCAACGGGGTGTTCCTCCTCGTGGCCGTCTCGGTGTGGCACGCGTGGAGCGGCTGCCCTTGCGGTGCTCGTCGACGATGCCGCGGCCCTGATCGGGCTGGTGATCGGTCCGATGCCCGTCAACGCACCGCGTCGGACCCGCCCAGCACGTTGAGGTCGGGGTTGTCCTCGAGGTAGTCGGACACCGAGTCGTCGGCGACGGCAGCCAT
This sequence comes from Pseudactinotalea sp., assembly GCF_048594945.1. NCBI lineage: Bacteria > Bacillati > Actinomycetota > Actinomycetes > Micrococcales > Cellulomonadaceae > Pseudactinotalea > Pseudactinotalea sp. The sequence goes on from NZ_JBMDXJ010000031.1 coordinate 4,704, forward strand.
GAGGTCGTCGAACGGCGCCCGGTCCAGCAGCACGATCGACTGGCCGTCGTCACTCCACCCGGTGCCGCTGATCGGGACCGTGAGGAACGTCATGTCACCCGGCCGGACGTGACGCATGCTCAGGGCCAGGCTCCGCATCTCACCGACCGTGAACCCCGCGTCGACCATCACCGCCGAGGCTGCGGTCTCGAGGAACGATGTCAGCGCGAGCGGGTCCGTGAGAATGTCGCGGTCGAACGCCGCGCGCAGGATCGCCCGGATCCAGTTCTGCTGCCGCTTGACGCGATCGAAGTCGCCGCCGGGGAGCCCGTACCGTTCGCGGACGTAAGCCAAGGCCTGGTCGCCGGTGAGCGTCTGGGTGCCGGCCTCGACATGGACACCGTGGTTCGTGAACTCGGTGCCGACGTTGATCTCGACGCCACCCAGCTCGTCCGTGAGGGCGGCGAAGGACTCGAAGTCCGCGATCGCGAAGTGGTTGATGCGGACACCGGTCAGCTGCTCGACCGTCTCGATCATGAGTGTGGGGCCGCCGAAGGAGTAGGCGGCGTTGATCTTGGCGGTGCCGTGCCCGGGGATCGGGACCCAGGAGTCGCGCGGAATCGACATCACCTGCACCGACTGCCGGTCGCCCGAGATGTGCACCAGCATGATCGCGTCGGTGCGCTGCGCCCCGTACTCCCACTGGCCAGGGTCGCCCGCGGAGATCCGGCTGTCCGACCCGAGCAGCAGGATGTTCATCGGAGCCGCACCCGAGCCGGCAGCGCCGTCGCTCTCCTCGATCGGCCGGTTCGTCAGCGAGTCGAACGGGTCGTTGATGTACTCGAAGTGGCTGGTGACACGCTGCTGCAGCACGCCGAGCAGGCCGGCGATGCCGCCGACCACCACCACGAGCACGCCGACGATGAGCACGACCGCCCGTCGTCCCCGGCTCGGCCTGCTGCGAGGCTCAGTGCCCCCGTCGTTCCCGTGTGCCATCGTCCCCAGCCCCATCCTGGGCCCCCGATCTTCGTGATGCTGCTACCGGCCCAGGAAGCAACGTAAGTCGCGCTCCAGGGCCAGGCCCGCGTGGAGCCAGGCGTGACCGGGAGGAACTCGACCTAGACTGAGGGCTAACCCGCACCGCTCCGGATCACCCCCCGAATCGTGGTTGCGGGTCCCTGGCCGTGCCCGAAAGAGGATCGATGTCCGAGACGCTGACCGCCCTGCTTCCTGCGCTGCGCCGCGATCCCGGCTTGTCCGAGCTGCTCGACGCCGTGCCGGCCCGCGGTGCCCTCGACGTGGCGACCGCAGTCGGTGCTCGCCCCGCGGTGCTCGCCGAGCTGGCCGAGCGCGGAAGCCGGCCGCTTGTCGTCGTCACCGCGACCGGGCGCGAGGCCGACGAGCGAGCGCAGGCGTTGCGCGCGTACCTGCCCGCCGATGACGTGGCGGTGTTCCCCTCGTGGGAGACGCTCCCGCACGAACGACTCTCACCGCGCAGCGACACCGTGGCGCGCCGCATCGCCGTGCTCCGCCGGCTCGCCCACCCGGACGCCGATGCCGAGGCGGGCGCCGGCGGTTCCACCCGGCCGATCCGGGTGCTCGTCATGCCGGTGCGTGCGCTGCTGCAACCGGTGGTCGCCGGGCTCGGCGACCTGGAGCCGGTGGCGCTCCGCACCGGCGACACGGTGGAGATGGAGGCGGTGATCGAGGGCCTGGTCGATGCCGCCTACACCCGGGTCGACATGGTCACGCGCCGCGGTGAGTTCGCCGTGCGCGGCGGGCTGCTCGACGTGTTCGCTCCCACCGAGGACCACCCGCAGCGTATCGAGTTCTGGGGCGACGAGGTCAGCGAGATCCGCTGGTTCTCGGCAGCAGACCAACGGTCGCTGGAAGTCGCCGACGACGGCGTGTGGGCACCTCCGTGCCGCGAGGTACTGCTGACCGCCTCGGTGCGCGCGCGCGCCGCCGCCCTGGTGGCGCAGCTCCCCGGCGCTGCCGACATGCTCGACAAACTGGCCGAGGGCATCGCGGTCGACGGCATGGAGTCGCTGGCCCCCGCGCTGGTCGACGACATGGTCCCGGTGCTCGAGCTGGTACCTGAGGACGCGCTGCTGATCCTCGACGACCCCGAGCGGCTGCGGCGGCGCGCGCACGACCTCGTGGCCACCACGCAGGAGTTCCTCGAGGCGGCCTGGACCACGGCGGCCGCCGGTGCGCAGACGCCGCTCGACCTGTCGCAAGCCTCGTTCGCGACGCTCGCGGCCACGCGCGACGTCGCCGCGCGCCGGGGGCTCGGCTGGTGGACCCTCGGTGCCTTCGAGACCGACAGCGAGCTCGCCGAACTCGCCGAGCCCGTGGCCAGCGACATCGCCGACGGCGCAGCCGGGGCGGGCGATGAGGTCACCTGGGCAGACGGCGACCCGGCGCCGTCGATCACGATCGCCTCGCGTGACGTCGTCGGCTATCGGGGCGACATCGAGCAGGCGGTCGCGGACCTGCGCGACCTCACCGCCTCGGGGTGGCGGCTGGTGTTGGTCACCGAGGGCGCCGGTCCGGCCAAGCGCATGGTCGAGCAATTGCTCTCGGCCGACGTGCCGGCGCGGTTGGTTCCGTCGGTGGAGGCCGCGGGTGCCGACGCCCGGGACGGTGAGGACCCGGATCAGCCTGCGGCCGGCCTGGTGCTGGTGACGACCGCCAGCGTCGGGAAGGGGTTCGTCTCCGAACCGCTGCAGCTCGCGCTGCTCACCGAGGCCGACCTCACCGGCCGCGCCGGCACCTCGACCCGCGATATGCGGAGCCTGCCCTCCCGACGTCGCAACGTCGTCGACCCCCTCGCTCTCAAGGCGGGGGATTTCGTGGTGCACGAGCAGCACGGGGTGGGCCGGTTCATCGAGCTGGTGCAGCGCACGGTCGGCACCGGCGCCGCGGCGGCGAGCCGCGAGTACCTCGTGATCGAGTATGCGGCGTCCAAGCGAGGGCAACCAGGAGACCGGTTGTTCGTGCCGACCGAGTCGCTCGACCAGGTGACGAAGTACACCGGTGGCGAGGCACCGTCGCTCAACCGCATGGGCGGCGCCGACTGGGCCAAGACGAAGGGACGTGCCCGTAAGGCGGTCAAGGAGATCGCAGCCGAGCTGATCCGGCTCTATGCCGCCCGCATGGCCACCCAGGGGCACGCGTTCGGCCCCGACACGCCCTGGCAGGCCGAGCTCGAGGACGCGTTCGCGTTCGTCGAGACGCCCGACCAGCTCGCGACGATCGACGAGGTCAAGGCCGACATGGAGAAGACGGTCCCGATGGACCGGCTGATCTGCGGCGACGTGGGGTACGGCAAGACCGAGATCGCGGTGCGGGCCGCGTTCAAAGCGGTGCAGGAGGGCAAGCAGGTCGCGGTGCTGGTGCCGACCACGCTGCTGGTGCAGCAGCACCTCGACACGTTCAGCGAGCGGTACTCAGGCTTCCCTGTCGTGGTCAAGGGGCTGTCGCGGTTCCAGTCCGACAAGGAGGCCCAGGCGCTCAAGGACGGCGTGCGCGACGGCAGCGTCGACGTGGTCATCGGGACACACCGGATCATCACCGGCGAGGTGCGGTTCAAGGACCTAGGGTTGGTCGTCGTCGACGAGGAGCAGCGTTTCGGCGTGGAGCACAAGGAGACGCTCAAGCAGCTGCGCACCAACGTGGACGTGCTGTCGATGAGCGCGACCCCGATCCCGCGCACGCTCGAGATGGCAGTCACGGGGATCCGCGAGATGTCCACGCTCGCCACGCCGCCCGAGGAGCGGCACCCCGTGCTGACGTTCGTGGGCCCGTACTCGGAGAAGCAGATCGCCGCTGCGGTGCGACGGGAGCTGCTGCGCGAGGGCCAGGTGTTCTACGTGCACAACCGGGTCGAGTCGATCGACCGGGCGGCCGCACGGATCCGTGAGCTGGTTCCGGACGCCCGCGTGGAGGTGGCGCACGGGAAGATGAACGAGCACCAGCTCGAGCGCGTGATCGTGGACTTCTGGGAGAAGCGGTTCGACGTGCTGGTCTGCACCACGATCGTGGAGACCGGGCTGGACATCTCGAACGCGAACACGCTGATCGTGGAGCGGGCCGAGGTGCTCGGGCTCTCGCAGCTGCACCAGCTCCGCGGGCGCGTGGGGCGCGGCCGCGAGCGCGCGTACTCCTACTTCCTGTACCCGCCGGAGAAGCCGCTGACCGAGACCGCGCACGACCGGCTGCAGACCATCGCCGCCCACACCGACCTCGGCGCGGGCATGCAGGTGGCGCTCAAGGACCTCGAGATCCGCGGCGCAGGCAACCTGCTCGGGGGCGAGCAGTCCGGGCACATCGCGGGCGTCGGGTTCGACCTGTACGTGCGGATGGTGGCCGACGCGGTTGCGGGCTTCCGCGGCGAGAAGACCGAGGAGCTCTCGGAGCTGCGGATCGAGCTGCCGGTCGACGCCCATATCCCCGAGGCCTACATCGGGCACGAGCGGCTGCGGCTGGAGGCCTACGCGAAGCTCTCCGCGGCGGCCGATGACGCCACGATCGACGCCGTCGCCGAGGAGCTCGACGACCGCTATGGCACGCCGCCGGAGCAGGTGCTGCGACTGTTCGAGGTCGCCCGGCTGCGGGTGGCCGCCCGCGCCGTCGGGCTGGCCGAGATCACCCAGCAGGGCAAGTACGTGCGGTTCGGCCCCGTCGACCTCGCCGACTCCCGGCAGCTGCGCCTCAAGCGGCTGTACCCCGGCAGCGTCCTCAAGCCGGGTGTGCGCACCGTGCTCGTGCCCGCCCCGACGACGTCGAAGGTCGGCGGCCAGCCGCTGACCGGCGAGCCGCTGATGGCCTGGGTGCGAACCGTGATCGCCGAGGTGCTGGCGCCGGTCCCGACGCCGGCCCCCGCCGGCTGACCGTCCCCGCACGTCGGCGGAGCAGGTCAGGCAGCGGAGGTTCCGCGGCGGCGGCGTTCGACCACCATCTCGTCGGACATCTCCTCCAGCTCCTTGCCCTTGGTCTCGGGGATCTTGGTGAGCACGAACACGAACGACAGCAGGGCGAAGAACGCGTAGAAGCCGTAGGCGAACGACAGGCCGATGTCGGCGAAGATCGGGAACGTCGTCGAGATCGCGAAGTTCGAGAGCCACTGGGCTGCGGCCGCGACGGCCAGAGCCCAGGCACGGATCGAGTTCGGGAACATCTCGCCAAGCAGCACCCACACCAGCGGACCCCAGCTGACGCCGAACGCCACCACGAAGACGTTCGCGCAGACCAGGGCGATGGTCGACCACGGGGCGGCGAGCTCCGCCGTCGTGCTCCCGTCGGCGGCCTCGACCAAGGTGGCGTTGGAGAACGCGAGCGCCATCATGCCGAGCGAGACCACCATGCCGGCTGACCCGGCCAGCAGCATCGGACGGCGACCCACCCGGTCCACGAGGGCGATCGCCACCAGCGTCACCACGATGTTGGTGACCGAGGTGATCACCGTGATCGTGAGCGCGTCGGACTCCTCGAACCCGACCGAGCGCCACAGCGTGGTCGAGTAGTAGAAGATCACGTTGATGCCGACGAACTGCTGGAACATCGACAGCAGGATTCCCAGCCACACCACCGGTTTCAGGCCGAGACGCTTGCCACGCAGGTCACGCAGGCTCTGCTTGCGTTCCTCGCCGAGAGACTCCTTGATCTGCTGGATCTTGAGATTGACGTCGAGCTCGCCGGTGAAGTCGTGCAGCACCTGCGAGGCCTTGTCGTAGTCTCCGCGCGCGACCAGGAACCGTGGCGACTCCGGGAGTCGCAGCGCCATCACCCCGTAGATGACCGCGGGGATCGCCTCCGCCATGAACATCCAGCGCCATGCCTCCTGGCCGAGCCACAGCTCGTTCGCGGCGCCGCCGGCCGAGTTGGCCAGCCAGGAGTCGGAGAGCAACGCCACGAAGATGCCGGTGACGATCGCGAGCTGCTGCAACGAGCCGAGTCGGCCGCGCACGTTGGCGGGGGAGACCTCGGCGATGTAGGCGGGCGCGATCACCGAGGCGGCGCCCACGCCCAGGCCGCCGATCACGCGCCAGATGATGAGGTCGACCACGCCGAACGCCAGCCCGGAACCGATCGAGGAGGCGAGGAACAGCACGGCCGCGATCAGCATCACGGGGATGCGACCGTACTTGTTGGCGAGCCCGCCGGCGAACCACGCGCCGGCCACGCATCCGAGCAGTGCGGACGAGACGGCGAAACCGGACAGCCCGGGACCCAGCGAGAACTGGTCGGTGAGCGCGTCGACCGCGCCGTTGATCACCGCTGTGTCGAAGCCGAACAGGAAACCGCCGAGCGCTGCGGCCACGCAGATCCCGATGATGCGCGGGTTGAGCCTGCTGGGTGGTGCGGACGCCGTCATCGCCGTGCCTTTTCCCCGGGGGTGGTTCCTCGCCACGGTAGCCCCATCACGCCCGCCGCGCAGGGGGGTGCGCGCGGTATCCGGGGCGGGAGC
>NZ_JBMDXJ010000310.1:0-2845 GCF_048594945.1 Pseudactinotalea sp.
CTCGTCAGACCGCGGCACCACAGGCACGTCCGACCAGTCATGGTCATCCCAGGCGCCGTTCGACTCCCCATCCCGACCCTCCGCCGTCGTGCGCTCAGGACCCTCCGCATTCGAGCCCACCGAACGAGCGTGAGCGCGATCGGGAGGCGTCTCGCCATCGGTGTCCTCGACCATGCACACGACCGTAGACGGAGGGTCTGACATTGCTCGTCAGCCCCGGAATATCAACGATTCGTCAGGCGACCGTGAACCTCGCGGTCAGCAGATCCACGTCGCGCGAGGATGGCCCCACGAGCACGTCGAACGTCCCCGGCTCCACCACGCGCGCACCCTGCGCGTCGACGATCGTGCAGTCGGCCACCGCCAGGTCGAGGCGCACGCGCGCGGTCTCACCCGGGTCGAGGAGCACCTGCTGGTATGCCTTGAGCTCCTTGTCGGCCCAGCTCGCGCTCGTGGTGTCGTCGCGGACATAGAGCTGCACGGTCTCCCGCACCGGGCGGTGGCCGGTGTTGGCGACCGTCACCTCGGCCGTGACCACGTCGTCGGCGCCGACCGTAGCCGCCGACAGCGACAGGTCCGTGTACGTGACCGTGGTGTACGAGCGCCCCTCGCCGAACACCCACGCCGGTTCCTGGGTGAGGTCGGCGTAGCGATCGCCGTGCTGACCGCGGATCTGGTTGTAGTAGGTCGGCTGCTGCCCCACATGGCGGGCGAACGAGATCGGCAGCCGGCCGGAGGGCTCGACGTGCCCGAGCACGATCTCGGCGATCGCCCGGCCGCCCTCCATCCCGGGATTCGCGACCCAGAGCACCGCAGCCGCGCGAGCCACGCTGGCCGGGAGCACGAGCGGCTTCGAGGCCAGCAGCACCACGACCACGGGTGTCCCGGTCGCGATCAGTGCGTCGAGCAGCGCGATCTGCCCGCCGATCAGCTCCAGCGTGGCCGTGGACCGCCCCTCGCCCACGAGCAGTATGTGGTCCCCCACGACCGCGACCACGGCGTCCGCCTGCTCGGCCTCGGCGACCGCCGCGGTGATCATCGCCTCGTCCGGCTCACACGCCGTGACCACGGGGGGACGGGGCTGTCCGTCGGGGAACGTGGCGCCCAGCGAGTCCGCCGCCAGTGTGAGGATGTCCGCGCCGCGCGTGTAGGTGACGTCGGATCCCGCGGGCGCGAGCTCGCGCAGCCCATCGAGCACCGTGGTGATCATCGCCCGTGGCTGCCCCTCGATCCAGCCCGCCTGACCGGAACCACCAGCCCAGTCACCCAGCTGGTACTGGGCGTCATCGGCCAGTGGACCGGCCACGCTGATCCGCAGCGGCGCTCTGGTAGCGCCCGCCGCACCCTCGGCGACCCCGAGCGGCAAGGTCCCGTCGTTCTCGAGCAGCACGATCGAACGCCGTGCGGTCTCGAGGTTGAGAGCACTGTGCCCGGACTGCCCGACGACGCTCTCCCGCTCCTCCGCGGGCAGCCGCGGGTCCTCGAAGAGCCCGAGATCGAACTTGATGGTGAGGATGCGCGCCACGGCGTCGTCGAACGCATCCGGCGGGAGCATTCCGGTCTCGACCGCCTCGAGCGCCCCCTCATAGAAGCCCGGCGTCGTCATGATCATATCGTTCCCGGCGCGGGTGGCGGCGGCTGCAGCGTGCGCATAGTCAGGCTGCACCCGCTGCTCCCAGACCATGCGACCCACGTTGTCCCAGTCGGTCACGAGCATGCCGGTGTAGGCCCACTCCTCCTTGAGCACCTCGGTGAGGAGCCAGTCGTTGACCGTGATCGGGACGCCGTCGGTGGTCTGATAGCCGAGCATGAACGTGCGGCACCCTTCACGCGCCACCCGCTCGAACGGCGGCAGGAACCACGACCGCAGCTTGCGGCGCGAGATGTCGGCCTCGCTGGCATCGCGCCCGCCCTGGGTCTCGGAGTAGCCGGCGAAGTGCTTGGCGGTCGCGAGGATCGCGGTGTGGTCGCCCAGCCCGTCGCCCTGGTATCCGCGCACCATGGCGCTGGCGAGCTCGCCGATGAGGAACGGGTCCTCCCCGAAGGTCTCGTCCACGCGGCCCCAACGCAGGTCACGGGCGATGCAGAGCACCGGCGAGAACGTCCAGTGGATGCCGGTCACGGCAACCTCGACCGCCGTCGCCCGCGCCACCCGTTCGAGCAGCTCCGGGTCCCAAGAGGCGGCCATGCCGAGCTGCGTGGGAAAGATCGTGGCACCCGGCCAGAACGAGTGCCCGTGGATGCAGTCCTCGGCCACGAGCAGCGGGATCCGCAACCGGGTCCCGCCCGTGAGCCGATTCGCCTCGACGATGCGCTCGGGTGAGGTGTGCAGGATCGAGCCGGCATGGCGACCCTGCACCGCGTCGGCGAGGTCCTCGCGCGCGTCGAGCTGAAGCATCTGCCCGACCTTCTCCTCGAGCGTCATCCGCGCCAACAGGTCCGCAACCCGATCGGCGGTGGTCAGCGTCGGGTCGCGGAACGGCTCGCTCACTCGGACTCCTTCTCGGGCGCGGCGGCGGTGTTCGAGTCGCGCTCGGTACGAACGGCAGTCACGGGCTCGTTCACGTCGAGCCCCTTCTTCTTCATGGCACGGGCACGCTCCCCCGCCGAGCGCAGACGCGGGTTGACGTACTCGTCGATGCCGAAGTTGATCAGCGAGAGCGCCACACCGATGATCGCGATGCACAGCCCCGGCGGCAGGTACCACCACCACTGGTTCTGCTGGAACGCGCCCTGAGCGGACGCCCAGTTGAGGATGGTGCCCCAGTTGTAGGTCGTCACCGGGATGACCCCGATGTAGGAGAGCGTCGTCAACCCGAGGATCGCGGCGGTCACCGTGCCGACG
>NZ_JBMDXJ010000311.1:0-18036 GCF_048594945.1 Pseudactinotalea sp.
GCGGCGAGGCGCTCGATCTCGGCGACGGAGGTGACGGGCACCACGACGGCGCGAGCGCCGTCGTGAGCCAGGTCGCGGACCTGCTGGGCATCGGCGTGTGCGGGGGAGACCACCCAGCCTTCGTGGATGAGGCGTTGGCCGGCGAGCGTCATGAGACTCTCGCGCGCCTTGTTCACGACGGCGGGGATCGGGATCGTCGGATCGGTCGGCGCGCCCGCCTCTGGAGTGGGCAGCGGTAGGCCGAGCGCGATGCGCGAGGTTCCTGCCGCCAGCCACGTGGCCACGGTCCAGGCGTCGAGGCCAATGGCGTCGGTCGTCGGTGTCGCCGCGCCCGGACCCTGCGTGGCGGAGCCGGCCGCGATCACGACGACCAGGTCGAGTCCTGCCTGTTCGGCGGCGCGGGCCAGCGCGATCAGGGTCGGGCCGTCCTCCACCGCCGACGGGTCCAGCGCGATGCCCAGCTCGGTCATGCCCACCTTGTTGCCTTCATTCCATAATCGTATGTGAACCAGATGATTGGTCCAACCACGCAACGGACATAGAATGTTCCCGTGGACGACGATCTGGGCGTGATGCTGGCCTCGCTGCTGCGCGCCTATCACGCTGCCGTGACTCCGCGGCTCGACGACGTGCCGCACGGTGCAAGGGGCTACCAGACGTTGCGCGAGGTGGTGCGGGGCGACCAGCCCAGCCAGCTGGCGTTGGCCACCAGACTCGGCATCGACCGCACGGTGATGACCTACCTGATCGACGACCTCAGCGAGGCCGGTCTCGTCGAGAGGCGTCCGAATCCCGATGATCGCCGGCAGCGGAAGGTCGTGGCCACCCCCGCCGGCGCGCAGCGCGTCGAGGAGCTCTGTCAGCACGTGCGCGGGATCGAGGAGTCGCTGCTCGGTTCCCTGAGTGTGACTGAGCGCGACCAGTTCCGTGTCCTGCTCGGTCGAGCCGCCGGGGGCGCGGACCGAGAAGCGATCGACGCGTGCGAGGTCGTCGAGAAGCTCGTACCTGTCGACTGAGGTCCGCGGGCCCAGCGCCGCGCCAGGCCATCAGTGCTCAGAGCCGGCGCATCGAAGGGTGTGCGTCGGGCGGCGTCGTGGAAATGCTTTGGCCGCGCGAGCGCGGGCGCGTAGCGTCACGGCGTTCATCTGGTCCCGTAGTTCAGTCGGGGAGAACGCTCGGTTGTCAGCCGAGAGGTCGCCGGTTCAATTCCGGTCGGGACCGCGAAGGTGGGAATAGCCGCCCCTGTGGCGGTGTTGACCACCGCGTCCGAGCCTTCGCTCCTGGTGCGTTTCGCGCAGAGGGAGCGGAGGCGGCGAGTCCGGGCAGAAGCCGGAACAGGCCGATCAGTCACAAGGGTCGGCGGCGCTTGCGGGGCGCCCCATGCGACCACACCCGCACCGATCCGCCCCCATCGTGGGCAGGTCACCGTCCGGCCGCCGGGTTGGCAGGACGTCCCGATGCCGGGACGACACTGTCAACTACGGCTGGGCGTTGTGCCGCGCTCCTTCTGCTGGAGCAGCACCGCGCCTCTGCAGCACTCTGTCGCGGCAGCGCCGTGTCAAGGCGCAGCGGGTCAGGCGTTGAGGAGTCCGTAGGTGACGTCGTGCCTGGGTGAGGGGGTCGGGGTCCTGCCACGGGTCCCAGGGTGGGGTCCAGGCTTCCTTGACCGTGGTGGGGACGTCGGAGCGAGACTGAAGCGGGGTGTTCGGGGTCGCCTCCTGCGCTGCTTGGTGGTGCTGCTCGCTCGGCTGTGCCTGGCTCGCATGCGGTGTCTGTCCGGTTTCGTTGGTGTAGCGGGTGATGCCGTTGAGCTGGGTGGTGGTTCCGTTGGTGACGAGGTAGACGGCTCCGGCGGGTGAGGTCCATACCCAGACCCCGACCACGGGGCACACCACGCGCCAGCCGCCGTTGTCCTTGGCGCGGTGGTGCTTGCGACAGGGCCGGTGCGTGTTCCGGGTGGCAGTCGGTCCACCGGACACGGCCGGGATCTGATGATCGACGTCACCGGCACGTGCTCTGCGGTGGCAGTACGGGAAGGGGCAGTAGCCGGCGTTCAGCAGCGCGAGCTGTTCCTTCAGCCGCGGTGGAGCCACGTACCCGGTGTACGAGAGCGGCTCAGCCAGATCCAGCACCGGCCGCACCGACACCTTCGAATGCCCGACCAGGGCTTTCGCCTGCTGCGCAGTCAGGACTCCGCCGCGTTCTTCGCTCCAGGTGTCGGAGGTGCGGTCCAGGTGCAGGTACAGCACCGTGGAAGAGATGCTCGCGAACTTCTCCAGCACCCCCGGCGGGCAGCCCGCTATACCGGCCGGCACGATCACCGGCTCACCGGGCGCTACCACCGGATCCGCGACACACGCCTCGTCGTCGCTGGCCGGTTCGTCCCACAACGGCGTCACAGCAGCAGTCGCAGTGTTGTCGGGCGGGTCGAGGCCGGTCGGACATTCATCGGGAGGTGGATCGACACCGACCGCATCAGCGAGTGGCCGCTCAACCACCACCGGCGGCGGGTCGGTGCCCGCGTCGTGCTCGTGGTGCGGTGAGCGCGATGGCTGAAGCGGCGGATCGGCCCCGCCCGTGTCGACTGGCGGCTGAGATGCCGTCGCCAAACCCTGCAGCGGCACCGGGTCGGACCCGACACCGAGCCCATCCGGCCGGTCCGGGATGCCTGAGGGGCACGCGTCGCGGGCACGGCCACGGGTGCCAGCATCGCCGCGCTCGGCGATGCCGCCCTCGCCCCGCTCGCGGTCGGCGCCTTCACCGCACGCGCCGGCGCCTTCGCCTCGCGCACCGTCGATTCGCCCGCCAGCGCCACCAGTGGCGTCGACGCCATTCAGGTCCTTGGCTGCGCCCTCGCTCTCAGCGGCACGTTGCCGGCGCAGGACGTCCAGGGCGCGGAGCAGGCCGGGGTCGGCGAGCAGGCCCAGGGCGACGGCGCGCAGGATCGGCTTGGGCCGGGTGTCGCCGACCTGTCGCAGCCAGCCCGCGACCTGATCCAGACGTTGCTCCAATCGCATCGCATCCGCCGCCGCCAACCTGCCAGTGACATCCGCAGCACCCGGCTCAGCCGGGGAGACCCGCACCCACAACGACTCCGCGACCCGCTGCTCAGCCTCCGCGGCACTCTCCGGACCCCTCACCGTGAGCACCGCCTGGTCGGTCACACTCTTGAGCCGCGACCTGGGCACCAGGGCCGCCATCGGCACCGGACCATTCCCCGTGTTCCGCAGCGTGCAGAGCTTCTCCTCCACCAACGCGATCTGCTCGACAGGTAGGTTCCGGGTTCGGCGCGCGATCAGCCGCGCCCTCTCGAACGTCAGCTGCCCGCACCGCACCGACCCCGCGATCCTGCGTAGCCGGTAGGCCAGGTCCAGCACATCGGCACACAACATCGACGCCGCAGGCTGCGTGAGTCCGAGCGCGGCCGCGATCTCGACCACCGCGAACTCCGGCACCACCGGCGTCCCCGGACCACCCAACCGCACGGCCCGCTCGACTCCGGGACTGGGCTTGGGTGCTTCCCACTCGGCGGAGGTCTCGCCCAGGTACTGGGCCAGGTGATCGAGCCGCACACCCTCCATCCTGGTCACCTCACGGTCGGCAGCGACGGCAGCGCGCAAGGCGCCGTCGCCGACCAGTCCGAGAGGAAGTGCGTCCATAGAGATCAGTGGACCACCGACCACCGACATCGCCCCGAAACTGCAGAGACTCAACGAAAGGACACTCCGAAGCAGGTGCTCCCACAGATTCTCCTAGGCTGTTCGCGATGGCTTGCTTCCCGGCGGACGGACCACGTGGCGACGGACGGCTCGACGAAGACCGCGCCGTCGCTGGGTTGATCGTGCGTCCCGCCTCGTTCGAGGACGTCGAGGCGATCGCCGCCGTCCAGGAAGCGGCGGGCCGGCAGGCACACCGCGAGGGATGGCGGCGCGCCATCGCGGACGAGGACCGACTCCTCCTCGTCGCCGAAGAACACGAGCTGCGCCTGATCGTCGGATGGGCGCAGACCTATCACCACAGAGAGCCACGGGACGAGGCCCCGGCGGGCCACTACCTCGGCGGCGTGACCGTACACCCGGACCACCGGCGGCGTGGCGTGGCTGTGGCCCTCACCGACACCCGCCTCAGCTGGCTCGCTGAGCGCACGAGCGAGGCGTTCTACGTGGTCAACCCGAGCAACCGCGCCTCGATCGACCTGCACGAACGCTGGGGCTTCGCGGAGGTTCTGCGTGCCCCGCGACTGACGGGTGTCACGTTCAGCGGCGGCGTCGGCACACTCATGCGCGCCGATCTGAGGTGACACCTGCGGTCCGTGGGAAGTTCAGGTGGTTGCGGTTATCCGTCGGATGGCGTTCCCGAGCGCATGATCACGGAGCGAGATCGCACCACGCAGATGAGCCGCCGCAGCCACCTGCAGCGGCAGCGTGGCACGGTAGGAGACCGCACGTTCGACCTCGTCGGCCGGTGCGATCTCCCGGACCGCGCGCGCACCGTAGAACCCGACCAACGGCGCGAGGTCGACCACCTGGTCGGTGATCGCGGCATGGTCGAGGTCGATCAGCCCGGTGGCGCGACCGCCGTCGCGGCCGGCGTCCTCCCATAACAGGTTGTGCGGGCCGAGGTCGCCATGGACGAGGACCGGTGACCCGTCAGAACCCAGCGCGATCATGCGGTCAACGGCATCGACCGCAAGCGCGGCGACACGGTCGTCTGCATGTGCAGCGAGCAACGGCGCCAGCTCCTCGCGCACGATCTCCGGGAAGCGCGCACCCCCGCACCACGTCCGCACCGGAGGAAGCGCGAGCGTGCGCACCTCTACGCTCCGCAGTGCCGCGAGCAGATCGGCGAACGTCTCCCGCACGGTTGCCCACGGCGCCCGCTCGGCGGGCGAGCCGGGCAACCGAGCAACCAGGTAGCCGGACCGGTCGTCATCCGAGCGGACCGAACTCAGCAGCGGAGGAACGGCGACCGGCAGCTCGACCGAGCGCCACGACCCCCAGGTCGCATGCTCAGCACGCAGGCACGCATCGTCGATCCCCACCCGCGCGACGACCTGCCGCCCTACCACGACGTCATGAAACGCACCGTGCGTCGCCTCAGCACCGTCCCACGACACCTCGGGGAACTGCTGGCGCACCCAGTCGACGACCGAGATCACCGGGACTCCTCAGACCGCCTCGAGAACCGCCACAGGGGAGTCGGCGAGCAGATCGCCGAGAAGCACGCTCCCACCGTCGTGCTCGGCGCCGGTGACCACGTCGAGCCACCGCCCCTCGGGCAGCACCACCGCCTGCGACGCCCAGCCTCCGGAGGCGGCGAGCCCGACCGGCAACCGGGTGACGATCGTGCACACGCGAGGGACGTCGTCGAGCGTCCGCATGAACGCGAGGGCGTGACCGGTGGTGGTCGGGAGCGCTGCATACCCGGCGCGACTACCGACGAACGCCTCCGGCGACCTGCGACGCAACCGCAGCAGGCCGGCCACGAGGCGTAGCTTCTCCTCGCCGAGTTCGCCCGGTCGTTGTCCGGCGTCCAGCCGCTGGAGCACACCGGCGAGCACCGCCGCGTCGACCGGACCGCGGTTATCGGGGTCGACGAGCCCTACGAGGGTGGTCTCGGTGCCCTGATAGACGTCGGCCACGCCGGGCATCGTCAGCTGCAGTGCCTTCGTGACCAGCGTCGCCGCCCGCACGGGCTCGGCCGTGCGCCGTACCCACGCGGCCATCAGCTCGGCCACCCGCTCATCGGCCACGAGCGCGGCGACGAACGACGCGAGCGCCTCCTCGCCGTGCGGATCGACCGCGGTCCAGGTGGTCCAGTCCTTCGCCTCGCGGCTGGCCTTCACGAGATAGTCGGACAAGCGCTCGACGGCGATGGGACCCTCGTGCGTCCAGGTCCCGGCGAGCGTCTGCCACAGCAGGTTCTCGGTGCGCCCGTGCAACAGCGGCCGGTAGGCCTCGGTCGCGGAGCGCAGCGCGTGCACGTGCTCGCGCCATGCCGGACCGAGCTGAGAGAGCACACCGATACGCGCGCGGACGTCCTCGCCGCGCTTGCTGTCGTGTGTGGACCCGTTGGTCATCGTGGTCGCGTGACTGAGCTGGAGCGCGTGGGCGAACGCATGGAGGTCGTCCGGCGCGATCGCGAACTTCTGCGGCGCGCCGCCCACGTCGCACAGTCCGGTCAGGTGCGTCCACCGGTAGAAGGCCGTGTCCTCGACGCCCTTCGCCATCACGGCGCCACACACCTGCTGGAACCGCACGATGATCTCGTCGCGTCGCGGCTGCAGCCGCCTGCCGGCGCTGCCCACCTCGCGTCCGAGCACGAGATCGACCACGAGGTCCAGCGTCTCGGACCGCTCCTCGTCGAGTCGCGCCCGGGCACGCGCGGCCATCTCGTCGACCAGCCCTACGCTCAGCGCCGGCGGCGCCTCGCCAGGCACCACATACGCCCGGTACCGGTCGCAGGCGACGACCAGCTCGCGCACGCACTCGCGGATCGCGGTCAGCGTGTGGTCGCGCAGCCGGACATCGGCACGGCACTCGTCGGCGATCACGTGGCTCAGCCGCTCGACCTCGGCCGCCAGCGACCCCGTGGCGATCTCTCTCTTGGACTGCTCGACGACGGCGCCCAGTCCGCCCATCGTGTCGCCGCTGATCTCGGTCATCACCCCGGCCAGCTCGGCTGCGCCGGCTGGATCGATCTGAACCTGCCCGATCCGCCAGGCGGTGTCGTAGCCGGTGGTGCCGGCCACGGGCCAGTCGCCCGGGAGCGTCTCGTCCGGCTCCAGGATCTTCTCCGCGACAGTCCACGCCCCGCCGGTCGCCTCGTGCAGCCATCGGAAGTAGCCGCGAGGGTCAGCGAGGCCGTCCGGATGGTCGACCCGGAGCCCGTCGACCACACCCTGGCGGACCAGCTCGACCACGAGCCGATGGGTGGCGTCGAACACCTCGCGCCGCTCGACCCGAATCGCCACCAGCGTCCCGACATCGAAGAACCGCCGGTAGTTCAGCTCTTCGTCGGCGACCTTCCAGTAGGCGAGCCGGTAGTGCTGCCGGTCGACCAGCTCGGCCAGCGGAAGGTGCTCGGTGCCGGCCCGCACCGGCAGCAGGTGCTCGTAGTAGCGCAGCACCTTCCCGGACCCGGACACCTCGGCGGGTGCGTCCTCCACGGACAGCTCACCATCGGCCAGCACGGCCCCGATCCGGCGACCCAGCAGCGGCATCAGCACCGGGCCGGCGGCCAGGTCGATGTCGAACCATTCCGCGTACGCCGAGTCCGCTCCCTCCGCGAGCACCGACCACAGGGCGGTGTTGAGGTACGCAGGCGTCGGCGCCGCCATGTGGTTGGGGACGATGTCGAGCACCACGCCGATGCCTCGCTCGTGGGCGGCTGCAGCCAGCCGCTCCAGCCCGCCGCGGCCACCCATCACGTCGCTGATGCGGTCGTGGTCGACCACGTCGTAGCCGTGCGTGGATCCCGGAGCCGCCGCGAGAACGGGGGAGAGGTAGATGTCGGTCACCCCGAGCGCGTCGAGGTACGGCAGCCGTTCGCGCGCGTCGTCGAAGCTGAGGTCCGGCCCGAGCTGCAGCCGGTAGGTGGAGGTGGGGATCCGCACGCTCCCGTTCGCCTCGGCCATGTCAGCCCTCCGTGTCAGGGACCGTCGGGATCCCGATCGCCGGGGTCGGCGTGTG
Source organism: Pseudactinotalea sp. (assembly GCF_048594945.1). NCBI lineage: Bacteria > Bacillati > Actinomycetota > Actinomycetes > Micrococcales > Cellulomonadaceae > Pseudactinotalea > Pseudactinotalea sp. The sequence goes on from NZ_JBMDXJ010000311.1 coordinate 7,692, forward strand.
AACCGGCGCCCTGGTCGCCGACTTCCCGGCGCGTGAGGACGTCGGTGCGACCGCGCGTTCCGGCGACACGATCGGATCCTGCGGCGGGCGGCACAGCACCGTGATGCTGCGCGCCGTCACGGGCACGGCGGCTTCCGCCTCGTACTCCTCCGGGTGCTCGGTCGCGGCGTCGGTGGTCATGACCACGCGCCAGGCGGCGCCGTACGCGGCCTCCGGCAGCGCGAACGTGAGGTCTGAGGCGTCCGCGTTGATCAGCAGCAGGAAGGAGTCGTCCACCACCCGGCGGCCACGATCGTCGGGCTCGTCGATCGCCTCACCGTTGATGAACACGGTGACCGAGCGGGCGTACCAGGTGTTCCATGCCTCGGCATCCATCTCCTCGCCGGTCAGGTCCAGCCAGGCGATGTCCGGCAGGTCCGGGCGGCCCTCGGTGTGCGAGACGGATCCGTTGAAGAACCGCCGCCGCCGCAGCACCGGGTGGTTGCGGCGCAGCTCGATCAGCGAGGCGGTGAACTCGAGCAGGTCGCGCTGGCCGGAGTCGAGGTCCCAGCTCATCCAGGAGATCTCGTTGTCTTGCGCGTAGGTGTTGTTGTTGCCGCCCTGGGTGCGCCCGAGCTCGTCACCGTGCAGGAGCATCGGTACACCCTGCGACAGCAGCAGCGTGGTGAGGAAGTTGCGTTGCTGCCGCGCCCGGAGCGCGTTGATCGAGGCGTCATCCGTGGGCCCCTCGACCCCGCCGTTCCACGACCGGTTGTGGGACTCGCCGTCGTTGCCGCCCTCGCCGTTGGCCTCGTTGTGCTTGTCGTTGTAGGAGACCAGGTCGCGCAGCGTGAACCCGTCGTGCGCCGTCACGAAGTTGATCGACGCGATCGGGGTGCGGCCGGTGTGCTCGTACACGTCCGAGGAGCCGGTGATCCGGCTGGCGAACTCACCGAGCGTCGAGGGCTCGCCACGCCAGAAGTCGCGCACGGTGTCCCGGTATTGCCCGTTCCACTCGGTCCACAACGGCGGGAACCCGCCCACTTGGTAGCCGCCCTGTCCGAGGTCCCACGGCTCGGCGATCAGCTTCACCTGCGAGACCACCGGGTCCTGGTGCACCAGGTCGAAGAACGCGCTCAGCCGGTCGACCTCGTGGAACTGGCGCGCCAGCGTGGCCGCGAGGTCGAACCGGAACCCGTCCACGTGCATCTCGGTCACCCAGTACCGCAGCGAGTCCATGATCAGTTGCAGCACGTTCGGGCTGCGCATCAGCAGCGAGTTCCCGGTGCCGGTGGTGTCGAAGTAGTGCGCCTGGTCGTCGTCGACCAGCCGGTAGTAGGCGGCGTTGTCGATGCCACGGAACGAGAGCGTCGGGCCGAGGTGGTTGCCCTCGGCGGTGTGGTTGTAGACCACGTCGAGGATCACCTCGATGTCGGCTTCGTGCAGGGCCTTGACCATGCCTTTGAACTCCTGCACCTGCTCGCCACGGGTGCCGTACGCCGCATACGCGTTGTGGGGCGCGAAGAAGCCGACCGTGTTGTACCCCCAGTAGTTGCGCTGACCGCGCGCCTGCAGGTGAGGGTCCTGCACGAACTGGTGCACCGGCATCAGCTCCAGCGCGGTGATGCCCAGATCCTTCAGGTGCCCGATCATCGCCGGATGCCCGAGCGCAGCGTACGTGCCGCGGATCTCCTCCGGGATCTCCGGGTGGAGCTTGGACATGCCGCGCACGTGCGCCTCGTAGATCACCGTGTTGGCGTAGTCGTGTCCCGGGGGTCGGTCATGACCCCAGTCGAAGTACGGTGTGGTCACCACCGAGGTCATCGTGTGCGGCAATGAGTCGTCGGTGTTGACGCCGCTCGTCCCGACCGCCGCTGTCGGATCCTCGAACCGGTACGAGAACAGCGACTCGTCGCCGTCGATCTGACCGTCGATCGCCCGCGCGTACGGGTCGAGCAGCAGCTTGGCCGAGTTGCACCGGTGACCGTTCGCCGGGTCGTACGGGCCGTGCACGCGGTAGCCGTAGCGCTGACCCGGCCCGATGCCGGGCAGGTAGGCGTGGAACACGTGCGCATCGACCTCGGTGAGCTGGATCCTCCGCTCGGTCGGGGCGCCGTCGTCCCCATCGTCGACCAAGCAGAGCTCGACGGCGTCCGCCACGTAGGAGTACAGGGCGAAGTTGGTCCCGCTACCGTCGTAGGTGGCCCCGAGGGGGTAGGGGCGGCCCGGCCAGATCTGCATGATCACAGGGTCCCATCACCACGTCACGATGGCGTGAATCGCCGGCTGTTTCGCCACGTTCCAGTGACTCAGATCACCCGGTCCGCGCGACTGTAGACGGACAGCGTCGTGGCGCGGGAGAAGCCGATCAGCGTGATGCCGGCGTTCTCGGCGAGGTCGACGGCGGCCGCGCTCGGTGCGCTGACCGCCGCGACGACCGGGACTCCCGCCATCGCCGCCTTCTGCACGAGCTCGTACGAGAGCCGCCCCGAGACCTGCAGCACGGCGTCGTGCAGCGGCAGCCTGCCCCCGCGCAGTGCCCAGCCGAGAACCTTGTCGACGGCGTTGTGTCGCCCCACGTCCTCACGCACCGCGAGCGTCTGCTCACCTGAGAACAGGCCGGCGGCGTGGGTGCCTCCGGTGCCGTCGAACAGACGCTGCTGGCGGCGCAAGGCCTCCGGCAGCGTCAGCAAGGTGGCGAGCGGCACCGTGGCGGCCACGTCGGCCACCGGGAAGTGCGAGGCCCGCGCGACCGCCTCGATCGAGGAGGTGCCGCAGATCCCGCAGGAACCGGAGACGTAGACCGCACGCTCCCGGCGCGCCGGCGCCTGCGCGCCCTCGCCGGCGTCGAGCGTCACATCCATGACGTTGTACTCGAGCAGCCCGCCCGCCCCGACGCCCGGACCGTAGGACACCTGCCGCACCTGTTCCGTGCGCGTGATGATGCCTTCGGAGAGCAGTAGCCCGTGCACGAGGTCCACGTCGCCCCCCGGTGTGCGCATCGTCACGAGCCACTGCTCCCCGTCGACGCGGATCTCCAACGGCTCTTCGCCTGCGAGGGTGTCCGGCCGTTGCGTCGAGCTGCCGTCGGCGCGCAGACGCAGCACGGGCGCGCGCCGGGTGGATCTCGCCATGTCAGGTGTCTACCACCTGCACCTGCACGAGTTCCTGCGTGCACCGCGTCAGGGCCACGTAGAGGGCGTTCCAGCCGCGCGGTCCCGCCGCGATGCGGGCCGGGTCGACGACCACGCACGCATCCCACTCCAGTCCCTTGGCTGCCTGCGCCGTGAGCACAGGCACCTCCGGCGCGTCACGCAGTTCCTGCTGCAGCATGTCCCGGTGAACGCGGGCTGCGACCACGCCGACCGAGCCGTCGGGGTACCGCTCGCGCAGCTCGGTGACGCTCGTGCGGACCAGCGTGCCGAGGTCGGTCACGCCGGCGACGAGCTCGCTCGGTTCACGCCCCGAGGATCGCACCGCCTGCGGCGGTTCGTTCGTGCTTCCGGCCCGCTCCAGCACGTTGCCCACGAGTGCCATCACCTCGCGTGGGGTGCGGTAGCAGATCGTCAGGTCGTCACGGCGCCAGCGGTCGCCGAACGCGGGGCTGAGCGCGGCCGCCCAGTCGGTGTGCCGGTGCGGTGCCTCGGTCTGGTCGATATCGCCGACCGCCGTGACCGAGCCGGTGGGCGAGCGTCGTCGCACCATGTGCCACTGCATCGGCGAGAGTTCTTGCGCCTCGTCGATCACCACGTGTCCGTAGGTCCAGGCATGGTCGGCTGCCGCCCGCTGCGCCAGGAACGGCGCGCCGTCGGGAGACGCCGGCTCGGGCGTGCCGATCAACGCCGTCACGGCGTCGAGCAGCGCGATGTCGCTCGACGCCAGTCCCGGCGGCTCGGCCACGACTGTGGCCACCTCCTGCGGCGTCAGCTCCGAGGCCACGCGCGCGAGGGTGGATGCGTCGTGCAGCAGGTCCGCGAGCACCCGCTGCGCGTCAGGCGCCGGCCACCACGCCTCGAACGCCACCTGCACCGCGGCGTCGGACTCGATCCGCGTGCGGAGCGCCTCGATGTCGTCCTCCGACATCTCGCCGTCCACCTGAGTGCTGGAGGCGCCGGTGCGCACGCCACGGTCGTCGCGCCGCTGCAGGGAGGCGTCGACGGTCCCGAGGATGTCCTCCAAGCCCTCCTCCATCGAGGTCAGCAGCCGCTCGGTGGCCTCGACCACGGCGTCGACCAGCGCTTCACGGAGCGCGTCGAGCACGACCTCGCGTGCAGCCAGCTGGGTGCGCCCACCGGTCAACGCCGAGGCGAGCACCCGCGCGACGCGAGATCGACCGAGACGGTGCGCCTCGCCGTCGAGCACGAAGGTGAGCGGCTGCGCCGTCGGGGCATAGGAAGCGACGTGTCGCTCGAGCGCGCCGGCCCACAAGGCGCGGCCCTTGAGCTCCGCCGCCTCGCGGGTCTCCTCCCGCTCGACCGCGGCACCGGGCACGAGGGCGTCGCAGGTGGTGGCGACCACGGCCGTCTCGCCCAGTGCGGGTAATACCTGTTCCACGTAGCTGAGGAAGCGGCGCGACGGCCCCAGCAGCAGTACGCCACGGCGCGCGATCTCGGGCTGGGCGAAGAGCAAGTAGGCCACGCGGTGCAGCGCGACCACTGTCTTGCCTGTGCCCGGACCTCCTTGCACCACGAGCAGGGCGTCGGCGGGCGAACGCACGATCGCATCCTGCTCACGCTGCAACGTGGCGATTGCCGTGCCCATGCGACCGGTGCGGCCCTCATCGAGCGCGGCGAGCAGGGCGGCCTCACCTACGAGATCTCCGGCGCTGCCGTCGGCGAGCGACTCGTCGTCGACGCCGGTCACACGCGTGCCCTCGGTGCGGATGTGCCGGCGCCGGCTCACCCCCTGCGGCTCCAACGCCGTCGCAGTGTAGAAGGGACGCGCGGCATCGGCGCGCCAGTCGAGCACGAGCGGCTCACCGCCGTCAGCCCGCGCGATCCCGACGCGCCCGATGCGGTAGGTCGCCTCGTCCACGGTGTCGAGCCGGCCGAGGACGAGTCCGTGGTCGGCATCGACGAGGGCCCGGAGCCGGGCCGCCAGCAGCGCGTGGCGATGCTGGTCGGCAAGGTCCTCGATCGGCGCCGACAGCTGGGTGTGCAGCTGCTCGATCGTCTCGCGACGGCGGTGGTCGGCGAGGTCGAGGAACACCTGCTCCTCGGTGAGGGCCTGAGTGGTCACCACGGTGGTCTGAGCGGGCACGCGACTCCGTTCGTCTGAGCGGCCACCGGACGAGCAGCCGAGGTCCCAACGGTCCGACCCCCGGCGTTGTTCCCGATGCGCCGGTAGGTTCGGATCATGAGTCGGGCACCGGAGAGTGGGATCGACGAGGCCGATCTGACGGTCGTGGACCCGGAGGTGACGAGCGTCGGGCTCCCGGCCGTGACGCACGCGATGCAGGTCGCGCTCACCCAGATGGGCCCGGTGCGAACCGCCCAGACGCTGCTGCGCGTCAACCAGAAGCACGGGTTCGACTGCCCCGGCTGCGCATGGCCCGATCCCGACCACCGCAGCCCGGCCGAGTTCTGTGAGAACGGGGCCAAGGCCGTGGCCGAGGAGGCCACCACGAGGCGAGTCACGCCGTCGTTCTTCGCTGAGCACAGCCTCGCGGACCTCGCGGAGAGGGACGACTACTGGCTCGGCCAGCAGGGGCGGCTCACGCACCCGATGGTGCTCGACGACGGCGGGACCCACTATCGCCCGATCTCGTGGGACGACGCGTTCACGCTGATCGCCGACGAGCTCGAGCACCTCGCAAGCCCGGACGAAGCCGTGTTCTACACCTCCGGCCGCACCTCCAACGAGGCGGCCTTCGCCTACCAGCTGCTGGTGCGCGGATTCGGCACGAACAACCTGCCCGACTGCTCGAACATGTGCCACGAGTCCTCCGGTGCGGCGCTGCAGGCGAGCATCGGCGTGGGCAAGGGGTCGGTGTCGCTCGAGGACATCTACGAGGCGAAGTTGATCGTGGTCGCCGGCCAGAACCCCGGGACGAACCACCCGCGGATGCTGTCGGCGCTGGCCAAGGCGAAGCGGAACGGCGCGCGGATCGTGTCGGTCAACCCGCTCCCGGAGGCGGGCCTGATCGAGTACCGCGACCCGCAGTCGCCGCTCGGGCTGGCCGGGCGCGGCGAGAGGCTGTCCGACCTGCACCTGCCGATCCGGCTCGGAGGCGACCTCGGGCTGTTCCTCGGCGTCGCCAAGCACGTGCTCGAACGAGACGAGGAGCGGGGTGGTGTGCTCGACCGCGACTTCCTCGCGCACCACTGCGACGGCGTGGAGGCCTACCTCGCGCACCTGCCCACTGTGCCCTGGGCCGAGATCCAGACGGCCACCGGACTGACCGAGGCGCAGGTGCGCGAGCTGGGGGAGGAATTCGTGCGCTCGCCCGCGAGCATCGTGTGCTGGGCGATGGGGCTGACCCAGCACGAGCACGCGATCGCGATGATCACCGAGGTCACCAACGTGCTGCTGCTCCAGGGCAACATCGGGCGTCCGGGAGCCGGCGTGTGCCCGGTGCGGGGGCACTCGAACGTGCAGGGTGACCGCACCATGGGGATCTTCGAGCAGATGCCGGAGCGATTCCACGACCGGCTCGACGCGGAGTTCGGGTTCGCGTCGCCGCGCACCCACGGCTACGACACGGTCAAGGCGATCCGTGCGATGCGTGACGGCAAGGTCGGTGTGTTCATCGCCATGGGCGGCAACTTCCTGCGCGCCACCCCGGACACCAAGGTGACCGAGGCGGCCATGCGTCGGTGCACGCTCACGGTGCAGGTCTCCACCAAGCTCAACCGGTCGCACGTGGTCACCGGGCGGCGTGCGCTGATCCTGCCGGCGCTCGGACGGACCGACACCGACGTGCAGGCGACCGGGCCGCAGCGCGTCAGCGTGGAGGACTCCATGTCGGCCGTGCACGCCTCGGTGGGCCGCCTGGCGCCGCCCTCGCGGCACGTGCGGAGCGAGGTCGCGATCGTGGCCGGGATCGGGCAGCAGCTGTTCGCGCGAGAGTCGGTGGCCGCGCGAGCGCCGGCGGTGGACTGGGTGGCGCTGCAGGGCGACTACCGCCTGATTCGGCAACACATCGAGGCGGTGATCGCCGGGTTCGACGACTACGAGGCCAAACTCGACCTGCCGGGCGGGTTCGTGCTCCCGCACCCGCCACGGGACTCGCGCGAGTTCCCCACACCGAACGGGCGCGCTCAGCTCCGCGTGCATGAGCTGACGTACCCGGCACTGCCCGCAGGGCGGGTGCTGCTGCAGACGCTGCGGAGCCACGACCAGTACAACACCACGATCTACGGCGACAGTGACCGCTACCGCGGCATCCACCACGGTCGCCGCGTGGTCCTGGTCAACCCGGCCGACATCGAGCGCCTCGGCGTGGCCGATGGCCAGATGGTCGACCTCGTGTCCGAGTGGCGCGACGGTGTGGAGCGGCGCGCCGAGTCCTTCCGTGTGGTCTCGTACCCGACCGCCGTGGGCTGTGCCGCTGCGTACTACCCGGAGACCAACGTGCTCGTCCCGCTCGACTCCGTCGCCAAGGGCAGCAACACCCCGACCAGCAAGTCGGTGGTCGTGCGTCTTCAGCCGCGCTGAGGAGCGGTGTCTCCGGGCTGCTGCGAGGCATCGGGCGGCATGGGCGAGATCGGACCCAAGGAGTGCTTGCCGATGGTGACCGCAGCAACGCCCTTGCCGTTGATGCCGAGATAGTTCGATGCCGCGGTAGCGCTGGCGATGAGGACGATGAGCCCGAGGACAACGCACAGGAGCGCGACGATGACGATACCGGCGCCGCTGTCATCCTCCGCCGCATCGGCGGCTCTGACAGCCGCCACCAGCCAGAACCCGCTCGCGACAGCGCCCGCGAGCCCGATGAGCGCGACAAGCGCCATCGCCACTTTGTGAAGGTTGGCGGCCTTGAGCGAGTGGACCCTGAGGTCGAAGGAACGTCCGCACGTCTTGCACCGCGTGGGCAACCTGCCAGGCGGGGCGTCGTCTGGGCCTCGATCCAGAAGTACGCCCTGGGCACGGTGGCGCCACGACACCGAACCTCCCCCCGGTGTGCCCCAGAAGTTCTCGCGATGCCGGAGCTCAAACGCGACGCGTCGCTGAAGCTTCACGGTGGAACATTCTCCCCCGTCGGGCCTCGACAGTGGCGGACGACAGCACGGTAGTGGACTGCTGCGCAGCCCCCGTGGGAGGTCAGGTCGTCAAGGCCTCGTGGATGAGGTGCACGAGGGCGTCGAGCTGCACCGAGGTGGTCGAGACGATCTCGGTGTCGCTGCCGTCGAGAGCACGCGCGGCCAGACCCTGCTTGGCGTCGATGAGCTCGGCGATCTTGGTGTCGATCGTGTGCGCGGCGAGGATGCGCCAGGCCGTGACGGGCTGCTCCTGACCGATGCGGTGCACGCGGTCGATCGCCTGCGCCTGCTCGGCCGCGGTCCAGGAGAGCTCGGCGAGCACCACGTTCGATGCCGCGTGCAGGTTGAGCCCCACACCGGCCGCGGTGAGCGAGCAGACCGCCACGCTCACCTCCGGGTCTCCTCCGAACGCGTCGATCGCCTTCTGGCGTGCCGTGGACGTCTGCTCACCGCGGATCGAGACCGTCTTGAGCCCGGCCTCAGCGAGGTTCTTCTCGGCGGTGTCCATGACGTCGATGTGCTTGGCGAAGAACACGACCTTACCCACGGACCGTGCGAGCTGGGCGGTGTAGTCGGTAGCCAGGATGGCCTTGGCCTGACCGATACGACGCACCATCGTGAAGACGTTCTCGCCTCCGCTGCTGGTGTTGCGCGAGGACTCGAGCTCGGCGGCCGCGACCGAACGCATGACCTCGAGGTCGGGCTCGAAAGGCTCGGCCTCGCCCGGGTGGCGGCTCTCCCACAGGCGGCGGTACCGCTGGGCGAGTCGAGCGCCCAGCTCACGCTCGGCCTGCCGGATCGAGCGCCCGAGGTCGTCGTCCAGCTCGACCGGGAGATCGGCGATGCGACGCGCAGGAAGATCCTGTGCCACGTCGGTCTTGAGGCGGCGCACGATCCCCATCGAGATCACCGCCGAGCGGGCCTCAGGGTAGAAGCCCCGATCGGCGGGCGTCAGTCCGATCGCCTCCAGCTTGCGCATCAGCGCAGGTGCAGGCTGGTTGTCCTCGATCCAGCCGAGGTACTTCCAGATCGCGTGAAAGTCCTCGACGTCGTTGATCAGCGGGGTTCCGGTCAGGGCCATCAGCAGCGGGTTGCCACCCGGAGCCGTGGATCGGATCTGCTCCGCGAGCGCGAGCACGTGCTGGCTGCGCTGGGACGTGAGGTTCTTGATGAAGTGAGCCTCGTCCACCACCATCGAACGGAACCCGAACCGCATCAGCCACGACAGGTGCCGGTCGAGGATCTCGTAGTTGACCACGAACACGTCCGCGAACGCGTCCATCGTGGCGCCGTCACCGTGGATCACGGTGACCTTGCGCGACGGCGTCCACTGCTCGACCTCGCGCGCCCAGTTGATCTTCACGACGTTGGGCACGACCGCCAGCAGCGGGAAGGCGCCGGCCACCGACGCGGCCAGCACCGACTGGGCGGTCTTGCCGAGGCCGGGCTCGTCGGCGAGCAGGAACGAGCGGTGGCCCTTGCGCACCGACTCGAGCAGCTCCACCTGGTGCGGCATCAGCTCGAGGCCGCGGGGCGAGAAGTGCTCGAAACGGGGCAGTGGCGGCAGCTCCATCGAGGCGGCGCCCCCACCGGCGCCCTGTTCGAAGGAACGGTACAGCGGCTCCATCAGGTCCCAGCCGTTCAGGCGGCCGGAGAGGGGTCGCTCCACGGGCTGGATGGCCGGTGCCAGGAACGGGTTCGCCTTGAGTCGGCGCTTCACCGAGGGGGGCACCACCTGACGCTCGGCCAACGCCGGCGGCACCACGGTGGGCCTGGACGGCTGCGGAGCCTTGATCTCCATCTCCTCGGGGGAGAGCTGCGCCCCGGAGTCGAGCAGCCAGTCCAGCCGCATGCGCTGGGCGGCCGGACCGGGAGTCGTGGCCGGGTCGAGCAGCGTGAGCAGCGTGGTGTCACGGGCTGCGGTGCGCGCCAGGATCGTGGCGACGCCGTCGAGCCGCTTCAGCAGCTCGGTGCGGGCCGCCGTCGAGAGGTTGTCATCGGTCTTCACTCGGGCGCGTTCCTCGCGCACCAGCAGGGCGATCACCTGGAAGCGGGTGCGGTTGGTCGGGCCGACCTTGCCGCGGGCAGCCTTGGCCTCGACCTCACGCACCTTGCGGGCGAGGATCGGGATGATGGGCGCCGCGTCATCGCCGCGCGCGGCGCGG
>NZ_JBMDXJ010000312.1:0-3285 GCF_048594945.1 Pseudactinotalea sp.
AACACCCACCGGCTCTGCCGCAAGCACCACCGCGCCAAGGACAAGGGCGACTGGCACGTGGTCACCCCGACCATCGGAACCTGGATCTGGACCTCACCCGCCGGAGCGGTCTACCTCGTCACCAACGGCACCACCACCCAGCTCAACGGCATCACCCGCCACACCAGCGAGGCCGGGCAGAGGAACCGCGACGATCGCACAGGTCAGGACGCGACCCCGAACGCCCCGCACCAGCCGCGTTCCGACGTCCCCACCACGGTCAAGGAAGCCTGGACACCACCCTGGGACCCCTGGCACGACCCCGAACCCCTCACCCAAGACGAACACGACCACACCTACGGACTCCTCAACCTGGGGTGAGGTCAGCGACATCGCGCGTCCGCCCGTGGTCGCACCAGCTCACGCCGGTCGGGGCCACGGGAGAGACGGGTGCCGACGCTCCGTGGCTGCCGGCGCTCCGAGGCAGATGGTGCTCCAGGGCAGATGGTCAGTTGTGGGGGACCTCGACAAGCGGGCTGACGAACGGGGCGACGCCGTCGCGCACGATCGGGGCGATCGGCGGTAGCCCGAGGTTGTCTCGGAAGGTCGCTCCGGGCTCGTACTCGCTACGCAGCACACCGCGCTCCTGCAGGATCGGCACGACGCTCTCCACGAAGTCGTCCAGGCCCACCGGGACGACCGGAGAGCCGATGATGAACCCGTCGGACACGCGGGACTGTACGGCGTCGTCGATCTGCTCGGCGACCTGGCTGGCCGTGCCCACGAAGCGCTGCCGGGACTGCTTGGCGATGATCAGCTCGCGCACCGACAGCTTCTTCTCCTGCGCGAACGCGTACCACTCACGGGCGCGCGCGAGAGGGTCGCCGGTGGTGCGGGTCTTGCCGAGCGTGATGTCCTGCTCGACCTTGCTCGGGTCGGGCTCGGGCACCGGCCCGGTGGGGTCAACATCGGACAGGTCCTGCAGCCACACCTGCTCCAGCAGCACCAGCGCTGTCTGCGGGCTGACCTGGGCGCGGGTCACCTCGCGTGCCTTCTGCTCTGCCTCGGCCTGACTGTCCCCGAGCACGAAGCTGGCGCCCGGCAACACCTTGAGGGTGTCCGGGTCGCGGCCGGCGCGTTCGGCGCGCGACCGCACATCGGCCGTGAAGGCGCGCCCCTCGTCTGGCTGGGAGTACGGCGAGAAGATCACGTCCACCGAGCGGGCAGCGAAGTCACGCCCCTCGTCGCTGACACCCGCCTGGACCAGCACCGGGTGCGGCAGCGACCCCAGGCGCAGCGGGAACCTACCGGCGATGTCGACGTGCTTGCCCGCGTGCGTGAAGGATCCGTCCCCGTCGCCCGACCAGCTGTCGAGGAGCTCGAGCACCGTGCGTGTGACCTCGGCAGCGCGCTCGTACCGCTCCTCGCGTGCCAGGTACCCACCGCGGCGGAAGTTGCCACCGTGGAAGGCGTCGGAGCTCGTGACGATGTTCCATCCGATCCGACCGCCCGACAGCAGCGCGTGCGAGGCCAGCTTGCGAGCCAGCTCATACGGCTCGTTGAAGGTCGAGTTGATCGTGGACAGGAAGCTGAGGTGCTCGGTGATGCCCGCGAGCGCTGCCTGCTGCGTGAGGATGTCCGGCCGGCCGGCGATGTCCAACTCGTAGATGCTGCCCTTGTGCTCGCGCACCCGCAGCCCCTCGGCCTGGAACAGGAAGTCGAACCGACCGCGCTCGGCCGCTTGTGCGAGGTGCACGAACGAGGAGAAGTCGATCTGGCTTCCGGACCGGGGATCCGACCAGATCGTGTGGTGGTTGACCCCGGGAAAGCTCGCCCCAAGGATGACGTGCCGCTTGTCGTTCATCGTGCACCTGCCAGGGTCTCGTCGTTGCGGGCGTATCGGCTCGGTGGTCGTGGCAGCCCGAAGGCGCCGCGCAGCCCGTCGGCGGTGCCGCTGCCATGGACCCCGCGGCTCTCCAGCAGCGGCAGGAGCCCGTGGGCGAGAACAGTCACGTCATGCGCGTTCTCCGCCGGACGCAGCCGAACGCCGTCGGCACCTTCGTCGCGCAGCTGCGCGATGCGATCGGCGACCTGCTCGGCCGACCCGACCACCACCTCGGCATCCGAGGCGACAGGGGCTCGGTGCTGCAGCGAGGCATAGCGGTCGGCGGCATCGGCACCGACTGCAACCAGCAGGTCGGCGACCACCCGTAGCGGCGGCGCCGCGCGCTCCTCGGCACGCTCGAGCTCTCGGATCTCGGCGAGAATCCCGCTCAGCGGGTTGCCCGGTCCGGGAGTCACGAACACCACATCGGCCCCGCGCACCGCCAGCCGATACGGCACTGTGGCGTGCGCGAGCGCAGCCACCAGGACCTGCCCGCTCGGCGAGCGCGGCACGATCGAGGGTCCGGCGACCGAGAACCACGGGGTCTGCGCATCGACGTGGTGCAGCTTGCCGCCGTCCAGGAACCGGCCGGTCGCGGCGTCGCGGATCTCTGCGTCGTCCTCCCAGGAGTCCCAGAGCGCCCGGGCCGTCGCGATGACCGCCGCCGCCTCGTCGAAGAGATCCACGAGGGCCGTCTCGTCGATCTCGCCGTCGGCGAGTGCAGGACGGCGGCCCTCGCCGAGGGCGGTCAGCCTCAACTCCTCGGGTCCGGCACTCACCCGCACCTGCCAACCGGCACGGCCCCGGGTCGCGAAGTCGAGCGTCTGGAGCCGAGTGGCGAGGTGATAGGGCTCGGTGAGGGTCGTCGTCGCCGTGGGGATCAAGCCGATCCGTTCGGTGCGGCCCGCAAGGAACGCCGCGACCGTGTGCGCGTCGAGCCGCCCCGCCGCTCCGGCGGCCTCGGCGCGCCAATCCGGCGACCATCCAGAGAACGTGTCCTCGATCGTCACGTAATCGACGCCGGCCTGCTCCAGCGTGGCCACCGACCCGCTCCAGTAGTCCAGCGTCCCTGGTGCGGCTGGATCCTCCGCGCGCGCCGACGGGTGCCAGCCGACGCCGTCGAGCGCCACGCCGACTGTGAACCGTTCCGTACTCATGCTCGCCTCCACACGGCGAGCGGCTCGGTCGGGTTCTCCGACGGCGCATCTCGCCTCGATGTTCCTGGCGAGTCTGATCCCGATAGCGCCACCTGCAGCCGGCTTGTGCAGTCCGGCTCACATACTGGACTATTTTGATCCGTTATTGGGAGCCAGGTGACTCCCGATCGAGGAACGCGTCGATCTCGGCCGTGGTCGGAGCGGTGTCCGGACCGCGGCGCGTCACCTTGATCGCGCCGGCCGCGTTGGCACGAGTCGCGGCGT
>NZ_JBMDXJ010000313.1:0-14532 GCF_048594945.1 Pseudactinotalea sp.
GGCGCCACGTCGCTGGCCCCCGAGGAACTCGCCGAGGCGTTGGGGGTCGAGGTGGGCTCGCTGCACAGTGGCGACGTGATCCTGGTGGCGGCTCCGTACGGCTACTTCTCGAACACGCACCCCGACCTCGGGATCAAGGTCGGCGAGGCCACGTTGGTGATCGTCACGATCGTGAGCGCGTTCTGAGACGACGATGCGCCCCTATCCCCCTCTGATCTACAGCGGCGGGCTGCTGCTCGCGCTGGTCGGCCATCTGCTGCACCCGCTCGCGTTGCCCTCGGCGGTCTGGGTGCGGCTGCTGGCGGTCGTGCCGTTCGCGGTCGCCGTCGTGCTGGTGGTCGCCGCCGAGCGTGAGTTCGCTCGCGCCGCGACGCCGATGTTGCCGTTCCGAGACGCGTCCGCGCTGATCACCTCCGGACCGTTCAGGTTCAGCCGGAACCCGATCTACGTGGCGTTCACGCTCATCGTGCTAGGCGTGGCGCTGGCGACCGCCAGCTGGTGGCCGGTGCTGTCGCTGCTGCCGGCGCTGCTCGTGATCACCTCGGTGATCCGCGGCGAGGAGGAACGGTTGCGCCGCATCTTCGGTGACGAATACCTCGAGTACTGCCGCCGGGTGCGCCGCTGGATCTGACCGGGGCTCGGTGCCCATGGTCGGGGTTCTTCGCGCAATCGGTGCTGCGCCGGTAGGCCTGGGCGGGCGCACCGTGCCCCCACCGGGGCTCGAACCCGGACTGGGCCGATTTTAAGTCGGCTGCCTCTGCCGATTGGGCTATGGGGGCGTCTGTGAGGGTAGCCGGATGGCGGCCCGGGGCGATGTATCGGGCATGTTGCAGTTCGGTCAACATCCCGACATTCGGACACGAGGCGCCCTCGCGGCCGTCTAGTGTGACGTGGCCGAGCGAGACCCGCTCGCACGCGAAGGAGCAACATGCGACGAACCCTCCGATGGGCCGCGACCGCCGTAGCCGCCGCCCTCATCCTCACGAGCTGCGCCTCGCAGCGGGACAACGACGACCCCACGGGCGAGGGAGGCGAGGACACCGGCGGCGGCGGGACCAGCGTCGGCGACGCCACGTTCACGTTCGCGGCGTCAGCGAACCCCGGGTCGCTCGACCCCGCATTCGCCAGTGACGGTGAGTCGTTCCGGGTGGCGCGACAGATCTTCGAGGGCCTCGTCGGGACCGTTCCCGGCACGGCCGACCCCGCTCCGCTGCTGGCCGAGGACTGGGACGTCAGCGACGACGGCCTCGAGTACACCTTCCACCTCAAGGAGGGCGTGCAGTTCCACGACGGCACGGACTTCAACGCCGAGGCCGTCTGCTTCAACTTCGAGCGATGGAACAACTTCACCGGCGTGGCCGCGACCGAGAGCCTCTCGTACTACTGGCTCAAGGTGAACGGCGGCTACGCCGAGGATGGCAACGGCAAGTACGACTCGTGCGAGGCAGCCGACGCCGCGACCGCGATCGTGCGGCTCTCCTCGCCGCTGCCGGAGTTCGTGGCCGCGCTGTCGCTGCCCGCGTTCTCGATGCAGTCGCCCACGGCGCTCGAGGAGTACGGAGCCGACGACGTGCAGGGCGCCTCGGACGCTCCGGTGCTGCCGGAGTACGCGCTCGAGCACCCCACGGGCACCGGACCGTTCGTCTTCGAGTCCTGGTCGCCGGACGAGCAGGTCGTGTTGACCGCGAACCCCGACTACTGGGGTGAGCAGGGTCAGGTGGGCCGCGTGGTCTTCCCGATCATCAGCGACCCGACCGCACGCCGGCAGGCGCTCGAGGCGGGCGACATCGACGGCTACGACCTCGTGGGCCCGGCCGACGTGGTCGCGCTCGAGGAGGACGGTTTCGAGATCGTCGACCGTGACGCCTTCAACATCCTCTACCTGGGCATGAACCAGGCTGCCGAGGGACTCGACGACCTCACCGTCCGCCAGGCGATCGCGCACGCGATCGACCGCGAGGCGCTCGTGGCCGCCACACTCCCCGAAGGCACCGAGGTCGCGACGAACTTCGTGCCGCCGTCGGTCGTCGGCTACAACGACGACGTCATGCAGTACGAGTACGACCAGGACCAGGCGCGCAGCCTGCTCGAGGAGGCCGGCTACGGCCCGGACAACCCGCTGACGCTCGACTTCACCTACCCGACCAACGTGTCACGGCCCTACATGCCCACACCGGAGCAGGTGTTCGAGCGGATCGCAGCCGATCTCGAGGACGTCGGGATCACGGTGGAGGCCACGCCGCTGACGTGGAACCCGGACTACCTGGACCGCGTCCAGGGCGGACCCGACCACGGCCTGCACCTGCTGGGTTGGACCGGTGACTACAACGACACGTACAACTTCATCGGTGTCTTCTTCGGCCAGGCCTCGCCCGAGTGGGGCTTCGACAACCCGGAGCTGTTCGAGATGATCGGCGACGCCCGCGTGCTGCCGGACATCGACGAGCAGACGGTCGCCTACGAGGAGGCCAACGCGGCACTGCTGGAGTTCCTCCCGGGCCTGCCGATCGCGCACCCGGTGCCGTCGCTGGCCTTCCGTGAAGGCATCGTGTACCCGGCCTCGCCGGTCCAGGACGAGGTCTACAACCTCGTGGAGCTGCCGGAGTGACCTTCACGGCACGTCCGTGAGGTCCATCGCTCGACCGCCGGCGCCGCATCCGTGGCGCCGGCGGTCGCGGCAGAACGTGTGAGGTTCCGTGCTGAGGTTGATCGTGCGCCGGCTGGCGCTGCTCGTCCCGACGCTGTTCGGTCTGACGATCCTGCTGTTCCTGTGGGTGCGGGCGCTGCCCGGCGGGCCTGCGCGCGCGCTCCTGGGCGAACGCGCCACCGAGGACGCCATCGCCCAGATCAACGAGCTCTACGGCTTCAACCGGCCGCTTCATGAGCAGTACTTCCGCTACCTGGGCCAGCTGCTGCAGGGAAACTTCGGCACGTCCCTCACCACGCGCCGCCCCGTGCTGGAGGAGTTCGCCAACCGGTTCCCCGCCACCCTGGAGCTGACGATCTGGGCGATCGCGATCGCCGTGGTGGTCGGCATCGGGCTCGGCTACCTCGCGGCCCGCAAGCACGGCTCGTTCCTCGACAACATCGCCGTGGTGGTGTCGCTGCTCGGGGTCACCGTTCCGGTGTTCTTCCTGGCGTTCATGCTCAAGTACGTGTTCGCGGTCCAGCTCAACTGGTTCGCCAGCACCGGCAGGCAGTCGAGCAACATCAATGCGACGCACTACACGAACCTGTATGTCCTCGACGGCGTCCTCACCGGTGAGTTCGACGCCGCCTGGGACGCGATCCTGCACCTGGTGCTACCGGCGTTGGCGCTGGCGTCGATCCCGCTCGCCATCATCGCCCGCATGACGCGCGCCTCCGTCATCGAGGTACAGGGCTCGGACTACGTGCGCACCGCGATGGCCAAGGGGCTGCGCCCGAAGCGGGTGCGCAACCGGGTGCTGCTCCGGAATGCGCTGCTGCCGGTCTCGACCACGATCGGGCTGCAGGTCGGCCTGCTGCTGTCCGGAGCGGTGCTCACCGAGACCGTGTTCTCGTTCCCCGGCATCGGCGGTTTCCTCGCCAATGCCATCTACAACGCCGACTACCCCGTGCTGCAGGGCTTCATCATCATGATCGCGCTGGTGTACGCCCTGGTGAATCTCGCCGTCGACATCTCGTACGGCCTCATCGACCCGCGACTGAGGACACGATGACCGCGACCCTCCCCCCGGCCGAGCCGCCGAGCGAGCCGGACGCTCCACCGGAGCCCGGCACCGGACGCACGACACAGGAGACCAAGAGCGACAGCGCCAGCGTGTGGACGCAGGCCTTCCGTCGCATGCGCCGCAACCCGATCGCCATCATCGGCGCCGTGATCGTGCTGGCGTTCGTGATCATCGCGCTGCTGGCACCGTGGCTCGCTCCCTATCCCGCGCAGGCGACCCCGGGCCGGGACCTGATCCGGCCGACGATGATCCCGGGCCCGTCGGCGGAGTTCCCGCTCGGGCTGGACCGCTTCGGCAGCGACGTGCTCAGCCAGTTGATCTGGGGCGCGCGCGCCTCGCTGATCATCGGCGTGGTCTCGACCCTGCTGGGGTTGTTCGGCGGTGTGGCTGTGGGCCTGCTCGCCGGCGCTTTCGGAGGCTGGGTGGACACGCTGGCGATGCGGTTCGTCGACCTGCTGCTGGCCATCCCGTCGCTGCTGCTCGCGGTGTCGATCGCCGCGATCGCGGGGCAGAACAACTCCTCGATCATCATCGCGATCGGCGTGGTGCAGATCCCGATCTTCGCGCGGCTGCTGCGCGGGTCGATGCTGCAGCAGCGCAACCAGGACTACGTGCTCGCCGCGCGCTCGCTCGGGCTGACCCGCGGCACCGTGACGATGTCGCACGTGCTGCCGAACTCGCTCGGTCCGGTGATCGTGCAGGCCACGCTCGTGCTCGCCACCGCGATCATCGAGGCGGCCGCGCTCTCGTTCCTCGGGCTCGGTGGCGGACGTCCGACCGAGGCCGAGTGGGGGCGCATGCTTACACAGGCGCAGAACGAGCTGTCGATCGCGCCACAGCTCGCGATCCTGCCGGGTCTGTGCATCTCGATCACGGCACTCGGGTTCACCCTGCTGGGCGAGTCGCTCCGTGAAGCGCTCGACCCGCGGCTGAGGAGGCGGCGATGAGCGAGGGCGCACTGCTGCAGGTCCGTGACCTGGAGGTCACGTTCACCACCGACACCGGCACGGTGGTCGCCGTCAGCGGCGTCAGCTTCGACATCCGTGAGGGACAGACGGTCGCCGTGGTCGGCGAGTCGGGCTCCGGCAAGTCGACCGTCGCGGCCGCGGTGCTCGGGCTGCTGCCCAGCAACGGCTCGATCACGGCAGGCACCGTGACACTGCAGGGCACGCAGCTGAGCGGGCTGTCGCCGCGGCGGATGCAGCCGCTGCGCGGGCGTGTGCTTGGGCTCGTGCCGCAGGATCCGATGACCAACCTCAACCCGACCGCCACGATCGGCCGGCAGCTGATCGAGACGCTGGAGGACACCGGCACTGCCGCGGGCGCGCAGGCTCGTGAGCGCGCGACCGAGCTCCTCACCGAGGCAGGCATCGGGCAGGCCGAGGAGCGGTTGCGCGCCTATCCGCACCAGTTCTCCGGCGGCATGCGCCAGCGCGCGCTCATCGCGATCGGGCTGTCGGCCTCGCCTGAGCTGCTCATCGCCGACGAACCCACGTCCGCTCTCGATGTCACCGTGCAGAAGGTCGTGCTCGACCAGATGGAGGAGCTGACGACGGCGCGGGGCACCGCCGTCATGCTCATCACCCACGATCTCGGGCTGGCCGCCGAACGGGCCTCGAACGTACTGGTGATGTACCGCGGTGAGCTGGTCGAGTCGGGGCCGGCGTTGGAGCTGCTCACCGACCCCCAGCACGAGTACACGAAGAGACTGCTGGCGGCTGCGCCGTCGCTCGCCTCCCGACGCATCCAGATCGCCAAGCAAGCAGGCGTCGAGGGCGCGGTGGAGGGCGAGGACCTGCTCTCGGTGACCGACGGGCACGACGAGCCCGCCCAGGAGGCGCAGGACGAGCCGCTGATCCGGGTCGAGAACCTGCGCAAGGTGTTTCCCGGTGCGCGGCGCGGGCTGTTCGGGCGCGAGCCCGATGTGGTGGCGGTCGACGACGTCAGCTTCGACATGCATCGCGGCAGCACGGTGGCGATCGTGGGCGAGTCCGGCTCGGGCAAGTCGACGGTCGCGCGCATGCTGCTGCACCTGCTGGAACCGACCGACGGGCAGGTGCTGCTCGAGGGCGAGCCCGTGCAGGTCGGTACTCAACGCGAGGAGATCGCGTTCCGCCGCCGCGTGCAACCGGTGTTCCAGGATCCGTACTCCTCACTCGACCCGTTGTTCACGGTGTTCCGCACGATCGAGGAGCCGCTACGCGCGCACGCCTTCGGGAACCCGAAGGAGCGAGCGGCCCGCGTGTACGAGCTGCTGGACCAGGTGGCGCTGCCGCAGAGCATGGCGCGCCGCTACCCCGCCGAGCTCTCCGGCGGCCAGCGGCAGCGGATCGCGATCGCACGGGCCCTGGCACTGCAGCCTGAAGTGGTGGTCTGCGACGAGGCGGTCTCCGCGCTCGACGTCATCGTGCAGTCACAGATCCTGCACCTGCTGGCCGAGCTGCAGGAGCGCCTCGGCCTGACCTACCTGTTCATCTCCCACGACCTCGCCGTGGTGCGGCAGATCGCCGATCACACCTGCGTCATGGAGAAGGGCAGGATCGTGGAGCAAGGCCCGACCGATCGCGTGTTCGACTCACCCGAGCAGCCCTACACCCAGCGTCTGCTCGCCGCGATCCCGGGCCGAGACCTGGAGCTGGCGGTCCCGGGCACCTGAGGTTCAGCCGGCTGGTGTCTTCGAGCCGGACTTGCTCGTCGCCTGCCCGCCGCCGGCCGCCGCAGTGAACTCGGCGCGCGGCGAAGAGAAGGCGCCGAGCGCGACCATCTCGCGGCGGAACAGCAACGCCGTGGTCCAGTCGAGCACGATGCGGACCTTGCGGTTCAGGGTCGGCATCGCCCACATGTGGTACGTCCGGTGCATGAACCAGGCGAGCGGGCCGCGAAGCTTGATCCCGAAGGTCTGCGCCACGCCCTTGTACAGCCCGAGCGAGGCGACCGTGCCCAGGTTGGCGTGCTTGTAGTCGACGAGCTCCTCGCCCACGATCAGCCTGGCCAGGTTCTGACCGAGGTGACGACCCTGGCGAACGGCGTGCTGCGCCGTCGGGGCACAGGTGCTCCCCGGCTCGCCGGCGAGGTCAGGCACGGCGGCGCAGTCTCCTGCCGCCCAGGCGCCCTCGATCACCTGACCGGACTCGTCGACCACCTGCAGCGTCGCGTTCGTGCGTACGCGCCCGCGCTCGTCCAGCGGCAGGTCGGTGAATCCCAGCGCGGGGCTGGCCTTGACCCCCGCGGTCCAGACGAGGGTGTCGGACTCGAAGCGGTCCCCGTCAGAGGTCTCGATCAGACCGCCCACGCACGACTCCAGCCGGGTGTTCAGCTTGAGGTCGATGCTGCGGGCGCGTAGCTGCTCGAGCGCGTAGCCGCCGAGCTCCTCCCCCAGCTCGGGCAGGATCCGGCCCATCGCCTCGATGAGCACGAACCGCAGGTCCTCGCGACGGATCGAGTCGAAGTCCTTGCAGGCGGTGCGCGCCATGTCCTCGACCTCGCCGAGTGCCTCGATGCCGGCAAAGCCGCCACCGACGAACGTGAACGTCAGCAGTCGACGGCGCAGCTCGGGGTCCCACGTCGAGCTCGCCGCCTCCATCTTGCCCAGCACGGCGTTCCGCAGCGCGATCGCTTCCTCGATCTGCTTGAAGCCCATGCCGTGCTCGGCCAGCCCCGGGATCGGCAGCGTACGCGCCACGGCGCCGAGCGAGGTGATCACGTGATCGTAGGAGATCGAGTACGACTCGCCTTCGAGCGGGGTGATCTCGGCGACGCGGTTCGCATGGTTGAGGGTGCTGACCCGGCCGGACAGGATCGTGCAGCTGCGCAGCGTGCGGCGCAGCGGCACCACCACGTGCCGGGGCTCCAGGTAGCCGGCGGCCGCCTCGGGCAGGAATGGTTGATACGTCATGTACGAGCGGGGGTCGACGACGACGATCGCCGCCTCGCGTCTGCCCAGCCGCTGCCGCAGCGACAGCGCGGCGTACAGGCCGACGTAGCCTCCCCCGAGGACGAGGATGCGGGGTACCTTCCGGGCCTTGATCACCCTTCAAGATTAGGCGAATCGTGCTCTTGCGAAATGTGGGTTTGACCACGTGGATCTGATCGCGTGCGCCACTCAGCGCACGCGATCCGCCTGGCGCAGGACGCCGTCGAGCATCTCCTCGGTCAGCCTGCCGGTGAAGGTGTTCTGCTGTGACGGGTGGTAGCTCCCGATCACGGCCACCCGGCGTCCCTGCGGCGTGGTGACGGCCGTCTCGGCCCCGTGACCGAACGCGGGTCGCGGCCGTGGGACCGCCCAGCCGAGCTCGGCGAGCGCTGCGAACGTGGCCTGCCACGCGATGCCACCGAGGGCGAGCACCGCCGTGACCGACGGCGTCACCACGGTGATCTCGCGGTGCAGCCACGGTGCGCAGGTGTGCCGTTCGACCGGCGTGGGCTTGTTGTCCGGCGGGGCGCACCGCACCGCGGCGATCACGCGTGCGCCGACGAGCGTGAGCCCGTCACCGGCGTGGATCGACGTCGGCTGGCTGGCGAACCCGGTGCGGTGCATGGCGGCGAACAGCCAGTCCCCGGAGCGGTCGCCGGTGAACACGCGGCCGGTGCGGTTGGCGCCGTGCGCAGCGGGTGCGAGTCCGATGACGAGCAGCCGTGGGCGCGTGTCGCCGAAGCCGGGCGCGGGGCGGCCCCAGTAGGGCTGGTCCGCGAACTAGCGGCGCTTGGTCTCCGCGACATCCTCACGCCACGAAACCAGACGCGGGCACGACTCGCACACGCTCACGCGGGCGTCGAGCGTGGACAGATCAGCGGCCTCGCCCGCAAGTGCGACGACCCGCCGCTCGTCGCGCGCGACCGGGGTGGCCGCGTCGGCCGGGTCCTCGGGCCACCCGGTCCCGGGCGGCACCGGTGAGCCGAACGCCGCCCCGGTCGCCGGATGCGGGAGCACCTCCTGGCCTCGCATCCCGCCACGCTATCCCCGCCCGCTGCCACTCCCACCCCTTCAGCGGCGACTCCAGTCCCACCTCGTGGCAAGGGTGGTGGCTCCAGTCCCACCTCCTGGCGAGGGTGGTGACGCCAGTCCCACCGCGCGGCGTCCCGTGGGACCACACTCACCACCCTCACCGTGACATGGGACCGCACTCACCGCTACCCGGGGACGGCGGGCGAGGTGTGGATGACCGAGGCAACCACGGCACGCGCACGGCTGATCGCGGCGGCGGGATCGCTCACCACGGCGGCGAGCGCCTCCTGCACATCCTCGGCGAAACCCGCGGGCGCTCCGGGTTGCGCAGCCGCCACCTGGATCAGCCCCTTCTCGTTGGTCACCCAGCGGCCGGCGCGGGCGCAGATCGCGTGTGCCGCGAGCAGCAGCGCTCGCGAGAGCAGCAGCGCGACGTAGGCGGGATCGCCCCGGTCCGCGACCTTGACGGCACCACCG
The DNA here is from genome assembly GCF_048594945.1 of Pseudactinotalea sp. Taxonomy (NCBI): domain Bacteria; kingdom Bacillati; phylum Actinomycetota; class Actinomycetes; order Micrococcales; family Cellulomonadaceae; genus Pseudactinotalea; species Pseudactinotalea sp. Next base: position 9,136 of record NZ_JBMDXJ010000313.1, read on the forward strand.
GCGAGGAACTCCGCCTCCCAGATTCCCTCGGTCACCGTGTCCGCAAGCGCGGGCGGGTACGCCTGGTACTCCGCACGGCGCCGCGCCAGCTCACCGGTGGGGTCGATCAGCACCCGGCTGAGCGCCACTTCGCCCGGGTACGCGAGGTCGGGCACGCCCAGCGGGTGCCCGGTCTGCACGTGGAACTCGTTCTCACCGCGGGTGACCCGTTGCCAGCACGCGTCCACACGGTCGAGGTCGCGATAGAGGAGATCCACCGGTGCGCCGTCGATACGGAGCCAGCCGCCGCCGTCGACCCAGGGACCCCAGCCGCCGTGGCCGGTGACTGCGGCTTCCGGGCCGGCGACCTCGCGGGCGAGCGCGCCGAGCGCGGTGACGTCGATCTCACCGCGGTAGTACAGGCCGAGATCGGTATCGGAGTCGGGCTTGCCCTCGCCGCGGCCTCGGCTCCCGCCGAGCGTCACGCCCACGATGCCCCCGATCTCGGCGAGCCGACCGGCGAGGGCGAGCATGGCGTCATCGTCGAAGCGCATCCCGTGAGGCTACCCAGGCCGGGCGCGGGTGTGTAGATTGTTTGTTCACCACGCGCCGTTCGCATGGCCAACCGGACGTGGGTCGACCAGCTTCAACCATGCGCGGGCAATGACGCACGGGTGGAAGGAAGCGGGTCATGAGCGTTCCGATCGAGGCCTCGGTCAACGGTCGCGCGTGCCCGCTCGGCGATGTCAGCGGCGCCACGAGCGCGCTCGACTGGCTGCGCGCCCAGGGCCTGACCGGCGCCAAGGAGGGCTGCGCCGAGGGTGAGTGCGGTGCGTGCTCGGTGCTCGTGGCGCGCGCCGACAAGGGCGGTGGCACCCGCTGGACCGCCATCAACTCGTGCCTGGTGCCCGCGGCTGCGCTCGACGGCGCTGAGGTGATCACCTCCGAGGGCCTGGGCAGTCCCGGCGACCTGCACCCCGTGCAGCACGAGATGGCGATGCGCGGCGGCTCACAGTGCGGCTACTGCACGCCCGGTTTCGTGTGCTCGATGGCGGCCGAGTACTACCGGCCAGACCGGCGCGAGGGCGAGGCTTCCGCCGAGTGCGGGGCGAACGGCTTCGACCTGCACGCCCTCTCGGGCAACCTCTGCCGATGCACGGGCTATCGCCCGATCCAGGAGGCCGCCTTCGCGCTCGGGTCCGTGCCCGACGGCGACCGGCTGGGTGAGCGTCGGGCCTCACCCGCGCCCGTGGTCCGGTCGACCATGCTCGACGGCGAGCACGCGTTCGCCCGGCCGGCTCACCTGGGTGAGGCGCTCGACGCGCTCGCATCGACCGAGGGCGCGGTCCCGGTCGCGGGTTCGACCGACTGGGGTGTCGAGGCGAACCTCCGACACCGGCGCGCGCCGCTGCTGGTGGCGATCGATCAGCTCCCGGAGCTGCGGGCGCTCGAGATGGGCGAGCACAGCATCGAGATCGGCGCGGCGCTCACGCTCTCGGAGATCGAGCGCGGCCTCGGCGGCGCGGTCCCGCTGCTGGACGAACTGGCCGTGCAGTTCGCGTCCCGGCTGATCCGCAACGGGGCAACCCTGGGCGGCAACCTCGGCACTGGATCCCCGGTCGGCGACGCGCCGCCGGTGCTGCTCGCGCTGGGGGCCACGCTGGTGCTGACCTCGATCCGCGGTGACCGGGAGGTGCCGCTGGCGGAGTACTTCACCGGGTACCGCGAGTCGGTGCGGACAGCCGACGAGCTCATCCGTTCGGTGCGGATCCCGCTGCCGCTGCTGCCGCGTTCCAGCTTCCTCAAGGTGGCCAAGCGCCGGTTCGACGACATCTCCTCGGTGGCGGTGGCGATCGCCGCGGACCTGACCGGCGGTGTGGTGCACCAGGTGCGGATCGGTCTCGGTGGCGTGGCAGCGACTCCGCTGCGCGCGCTCGCGACCGAGGAGGCGCTGCGGGGCCGGACGTGGGACGCGGGCACGGTCGCCGACGCCGCCGCGGTGCTTGCCGGCGAGGGCACCCCGATGGACGATCACCGCGCGAGCGCCCGCTACCGCGCCGCGATGCTCGAGCAGAGCTTGCTCCGGTTCTACGACGCCGCGGCGGAGGGAGGAGCATGAGCAACGCGTTGGCCGACACCCCGGAGGGCGCGGTAGTCGGCATCGAGATCCCGCACGAGTCGGCCACGCTGCACGTGACCGGTGCGGCGCTGTACACCGACGACCTCGTGGGCCGCACCCAGGGCGTGCTGCACGCCTGGCCGGTGCAGGTGATGCACGTGCACGCGCGGGTCACCGCCATGCGGGTGGAGCCGGCGCTCGCGGTGCCGGGTGTGGCGCGCGTGCTGACCGCTGCCGACGTGCCCGGGATCAACGACGCCGGCGTCAAGCACGACGAGCCGCTGTTCCCCACCGAGGTCTGCTACATGGGCCACGCGGTGGCGTGGGTGCTCGGTGAGACCCCCGAGGCGGCACGACTGGGTGCCGAGGCGGTCGAGGTGGAGGTCGAGGAGCTGACGTCGATCGTCACGGTGCGCGAGGCGATCGACGCCGGTTCCTACCAGGGTGCCGCGCGCACGGTCTCGCGCGGCGACGTCGAGGCCGGGCTCGCGGCGGCAGCCCATCGGTTCTCCGGCGAGCTCGAGATCGGCGGCCAGGAGCACTTCTACCTGGAGACGCACGCGGCGCTGGCGCTCGTGGACGAGGGCGGCCAGGTGTTCGTGCAGTCGAGCACGCAGCACCCCTCCGAGACACAGGAGATCGTGGCGCACGTGCTCGGGATGCGCAGCCACGAGGTCACCGTGCAGTGCCTCCGCATGGGCGGCGGGTTCGGCGGCAAGGAGATGCAGCCGCACGGCTTGGCCGCGGTAGCCGCGCTGGGCGCGACGCTGACCGGCCGGCCGGTCCGGGTGCGGCTGACCCGCCCGCAGGACATGACGATGACCGGCAAGCGCCACCCGTTCCACGCCAGCTGGGAGGTCGGCTTCGACGACGCGGGTCGGATCCTCGCGCTGCGCGCGGAGCTGACTGCCGACGGCGGCTGGAGCCTCGACCTGTCGGAGCCGGTTCTGGCTCGTGCCCTGTGCCACGTCGACAACGCGTACTGGGTGCCGAACATCGAGCTGCACGGGCGGGTCGCGAAGACGAACAAGACGTCACAGACCGCATTCCGTGGCTTCGGCGGTCCGCAGGGCATGGCGGTGCTGGAGGACCTGCTCGGGCGGCTCGCGCCGGCGCTCGGCCTTCAGGCCGACGAGCTGCGCCGTCGAAACTTCTACGGGCCGGGTCAGCATGCGCCGTACGGGCAGCCGATCCGGCACGCCGAGCGGATCACGGAGATCTGGGAGCGGGTGCGCGCGACCAGCGACTACGACGGGCGGAGCGCTGCTGTTGCCGCCTTCAACTCCGCGCACGCGCACGTGAAGCGTGGGCTGGCGATCACGCCGGTGAAGTTCGGCATCTCCTTCAACTTGACCGCCTTCAACCAGGCCGGAGCGCTGGTGCACGTCTACAAGGACGGCTCGGTTCTGATCAACCACGGCGGCACCGAGATGGGCCAAGGGCTGCACACGAAGATGCTGCAGGTCGCCGCCACGGCGCTGGGTGTGCCGCTGGGCTTCGTGCGCCTCGCACCCACACGTACCGACAAGGTGCCGAACACCTCGGCCACGGCGGCCAGCTCGGGCGCCGACCTCAACGGAGGCGCGGTGCAGGATGCATGCCGGCAGATCATCGAGCGGCTACGGGGCGTGGCGGCAGCGACGCTCGGGGTGCACGGCCACGACGTTCGGTTCAGCGGCGGCATGGTCACAGCACTGGGCGGCGGCGCCGCTCTCACCTGGGCCGAGGTGATCGCCGACGCCTACACGCAGCGCGTCTCGCTCTCTGCCGCCGGCTACTACCGCACCGAGGGGCTGCACTGGGACGCCGAGCGCATGCAGGGGTCACCCTTCAAGTACTACGCGTACGGGGCTGCGGTCACCGAGGTGGAGGTCGACGGCTTCACCGGTGCCTACCGAACCCTGCGCACCGACATCGTCCATGACGTGGGCGACTCGCTCTCCCCGCTGATCGATCGCGGCCAGGTCGAGGGCGGCTACGTGCAGGGCGCAGGCTGGTTGACGCTGGAGGACCTGCGCTGGGACGGCTCCGACGGCGCCGGTCGCGGCCGCCTGGCCACACAGGCCGCCAGCACGTACAAGCTCCCCTCGTTCTCGGAGATGCCTGAGGACTTCCGGGTCGAGTTCTTCGCGCGCGCCCACGAGAGCGGGGTGGTCTACGGCAGCAAGGCGGTGGGTGAGCCGCCGCTGATGCTGGCGTTCAGCGTGCGGGAGGCGATCCGGCAGGCGTGCGCCGCGTTCGGCCCGGCGGGGCACTGTGTCGACCTGGCCTGCCCGTCCACGCCAGAAGCGGTGTTCTGGGCGATCGAATCGGCACGGGCAGAGATGCGCGTCGCACTCTCGACCACCACGCCGGCCCACGTGGAGGCATGAGATGGACTGGATCGAGGCGGTCACGCACCTCCGGTCCGAGGGCGTCGCGCACGTGCTCGTCACCGTGATCGACGTCCGCGGTCACGCGCCGCGCGAGTCGGGCACCAAGATGGTCGTCTCCGGCACAGCCTCCTGGGGCAGCATCGGTGGCGGCAACATGGAGATCACCGCGGTCGAACGCGCACGGGCGCTGCTGCGTGAGCGGGCCGACGCACCCGAGATGATGGATGTCGGGCTGACCGAGCATGTCAGCACCGAGCACGGCCGCCAATGCTGCGGCGGTCAGGTGCGGCTGCTGCTGGAGCCCATCGGGGTCCGCCAGACCGTGGTGCTGTTCGGACTCGGTCATGTGGGCCTCGAGCTCGCGAGGATCGCCTGCCGCCTCGACATCGCGCTGCACCTGGTGGACTCGCGACCCGAGATCCTCACCCCCGCGCAGCGCGCAGACCTGCAGGGTGGCCACGCGTCGGTGCTGTTCCATCACCCTGCTGCACCCGAGACCGTGCTCACGACACCGGGCCTGCTGCCCGACGACGCCCACGTGCTCGTCCTCACCCACGACCACGCCGAGGACATCGCGATCTGCGACATGGCGCTGCGCCGCCCGCTCGGCTCGATCGGGCTCATCGGGTCCCGCGCCAAGTGGGGGAGGTTCCGGCTGCGGTTGCACCAGGTCGGCCACGACGACGCCGCGCTCGAGCGCATCACCTGCCCCATCGGCGTCGGCGACATCACCGGCAAGCACCCCGCCGTCATCGCCGTCAGCGCCGCTGCCGACCTGCTCCGCGTGCTGCAGAAGGCGCAGGCACGCTGATGCCCGCCATCTCGCCGCACCTCCTCCCCCGGCCGCACCTCCCCTCTCCCCGCCCTCGCCAGCCACGAGTTCGTACCAACGGTGCGAGTTCGTACCGTCGGGGGTACGAACTC
>NZ_JBMDXJ010000314.1:0-1958 GCF_048594945.1 Pseudactinotalea sp.
CCACGCCGGCAGCGACGAGGCTGACGCCCAGCAGCATGATCAGCAGCTTCGACTGAATGCCGAGACCGAACCTCGGCCTGAGCCTCCGTCGCGCGGCTGTCGCTGCCTCAGCGGCGCCGGTCTCGGTCTCCCCCTGCGCGCTCACGGCGCCCACGTCCAGCATCGAGTCATCGCACGCTCCCCCTCCGGCGGCACGGTCATCCGGTCGCGGTGGAGCCGCGCGCGACGAAGCAAGCGATGGGAGACGAGAGGCGCCGAGGTGCAGTCGCCTCCCACCGCCGTGCGCCTGGCCGGTGGCCACGGCACGCCTCGCGCTGACCTTCCGGCAGGCTGTTCGACACCGAGTGCTCCTTCGCCTCGAATGAGTTGATAGGTAAACTAAGACAGGTGCCATAGTTCTGGCAAGACCCCTTCGACGACCTACCATGCGGCCCATGTCCACTGCCCCCGAGAAGAACCGTGCAGGGCGAAGGACTGCCGAACGGCTTCTCGACGCAGCAGAACGACTCGTGGCCACGGCCGGTCCCACGGTGCCGCTGCGCCAGATCACCCAGGCAGCGGGCCAGAAGAACAACTCGGCGATCACCTATCACTTCGGATCCCGTCAGGGCCTGATCGATGCGGTCTGGGTCCGGCGCACCCAGCGTGTGAACCGCGAACGCGCCGCGCTGCTCGAGCGCATGGATGCCGACGGCTCGATCGACGATCTTCACGCGCTCGTCGAGGCACACGTGCTGCCCTTCGCGCACGAGATGGCCGAGAATCTGCCGAGCTACTGGGCGCGCTTCAACGAGGTCGCGCTCGCGCAGATGCCGCTGTCCTTCCTCGACACGTTCGATGCCGACCTCGCGCGCCGCGTCGAGCAGGAGGTCCCGATGCGCACGCTGTCGTCCGTGTTCCAGATGATGCGAAAGAACGTCGCCGACGGCGCCGAGCCGGCCGCAGGGCTGCGCGTCGCCCTCATGGTGCGATTCGTGATCACCGGCCTCGCGGGCTGGGAGCGCGACCACGAGCGCGGCGCGGTCGAGGCCGCATCGCTGCCGGCCTACGCTCAGGGTCTCGTCGAGCTGGGCCACGGGGTTCTGACCCAGCCGAGCCCGGCTCTGCAGGAGGCCGCGGCGAGGCTGCTGCGCTGAGCCCGGTCAGCGCTCCTGGATCGCAGCGCAGCCGCCGGCGGCGACCTTGAAGCCCGGCTCCACGGCCGCCCCGGTCAGCAGCTCGGTCCCGTTCGCCTCGATCGCCACCACCTCGTCGGTGTGATTGATGACGACGACGAAGCTCGCCTCGTCGCCGATGCGGCGGACCGCCTCCACCCCGGCCGGCACGTCGAGCGGCGGCGTCACGCCGGCGTCGGCGATCAGCGCGTCCACGAGCGCCGCGGTGCCTGCCTCGTCCTGCCGCGTGGCCACGTACCAGGCGGACCCCGCGCCGACCTGCCGGCGGGTTACCGCCGGACGGCCCGCCATCGGCCCGTCGGCGAACGTGCGCACCGGAACCGCACCAGCCAGCTCGACTCGCTCGGTCCACACATCGCCCGAGGTGCCGTCGTCGAGAACGACGCTCTCGCCGTCGAGCAGGGGGAAGAACTCGTCCACGCGCACCCCGAGAAGGTCCCGGAAGGCGCCTGGGTAGCCGCCGAGGCGCACGTGGTCGTGCGGGTCGACGATGCCCGAGAAGTAGGTGATGGCGACCGTGGCCCCGCGCTCGGCCGTGCTCGCGAGGTTGGCAGCGCCTTCGTCGGAGACGAGGTAGAGCGTCGGCACGAGCACGAGGTCGTAGCCGCTGAGGTCGTCGGTCGAACCCACCACGTCCGTGGTGATGCCGCGGCGCCACAATGCGGCGTGGAGCGTACGCATGCGGTCCATGTACGTCAGCTCGCTGGGATGCGCGTCGAGCTCGAGAGCCCACCATGCCTCGTAGTCCCAGACCAACGCCGTGCGCGCCTGCACCCGTGACCC
>NZ_JBMDXJ010000315.1:0-16455 GCF_048594945.1 Pseudactinotalea sp.
TAACTCATCGGCCCTGGTGACCGTGGTGTGCTGGGTGCGCGCCATCTGGGCGAGGCCGGGGGCGCTGCAAGGGGGGGCTCGCACGGCGATGTCGGCGCGCAGCAGCCGGAGCATCTGCGGCCAGACCGGCGCGAGCAGCGACTCCCAGACCTCCAGCCAGGCATCGGCGATCATCGGTCGGGCGCGGTCCGGGTCCGCGATCAGCTCGCGGATCTCCTGCTGCCGGGCGCCGCTCGAGCGGAGCACCATCTTCTCGAGGTCGAACTGCAGTCGCTCGGTGGGCACCTCGCGCAGGCGCGCCAGCTCCTCGTCCGGGCTCATGTCACCGGACGGCGTCGCCGTCAGGAAATCCGGCATGTAGCCCTCGAGCCCGCAGATCATCGCCATCAGCCGAAGCGCCGGGCTGTGCGGCTGGTTCTGCACGCTGCGGAACCAGCCCCACTGCAACGGCGCCGTCTGCGGGCGGAAGAGCACACGCACCGCGTGCACCAGCTCATGACCTGGGGAGAGCCCGAAGCGGACCGCGCTGATGTCGCTCGAGCCCAGCCGGAACTCCACGATCTTTCGATCCACATCGAAAGGGTAGCCAGCCCGTGCGGCCCCGCGCAGAGTGGTGCCCACCAAAGCACAGCACCCAACGAGAGGACGAGCTCATGACCACCGCACCGATCTCCGCCGACAGCATCCGCGTCGGCGACAGCCGCACCCTCCGGTTCGAGGGGGAGGGCTACGGGTCCACCGTCTCGTTCTTCCTCGTCACCTCCGACCCTGGCCAGGGCCCGGGTCTGCACCGCCACCCCTACGACGAGACGTGGAGCGTGCTCGAGGGCGAGGCCACGATCGTCGTCGACGGCGAGAGCATGGTCGCCCGTGCGGGCGACACCGCCGTCGCGCCGGCGAACTCCTGGCACCGCTTCACCAACACCGGGACCGGCACCCTGCGCATCGTCTGCATCCACGCCTCCCCGGTGATGATCCAGGAGTTCGCCGAAGAGTCCTGACGGCGCCCCTTGCCCACCTGGGCACTCAAGTCGACCCAGATCCAGTTCACACAACACAGAGAGCGAGCAACTCCCATGACGCACTACTTCCTGACCATGCCGCACGACACCGCCGACGAACCGACCATGGAGTCGATGCAGGAGATGGATCCGGCCGAGCTCGAGGCCGCGATGGCCGCCGTAGGCCAGTTCAACGACGACCTCAACGCGGCGGGGGCGTTCGTGACCGCAGGCGGACTGCAGCCGCCATCGACCGCGATCACCGTGGATGCCACGGGCGCCGAGGCCAAGCGCATCCCGGGACCGTTCGTCGACGCGACCCAGTACGTTGGCGGGTTCTGGATCATCGAGGCCGCCGATGACGAGAGCGCGCTGCGCTGGGCGGAGCAGGCGTCCGCCGCGCTCGGCTCGCGGATCGAGGTCCGCGCGCTGCAGGAGGCGCCCGAGTGAGGTAGCCGACGGCACATGCGGCAGCGTGCATCGCTGGTCGCTCGATCGGCCGTCGTGTCACGTCACCGAGCAGCAGGTGTGATCTCAGCACACCTGCTGCTCGCCAGCGTGGGGGGCGACCCGTGGTGCTGCTCGGGTCAGGCGTCGAGCGGGCCCTGGTAGAGACCGACGACGGCGCCGGTGGGGTCCTCGATCGTCGCGGTGGCGTCTGCGTCCGGGCGGCCTTGACCGGCATGGACGCGCCCACCGGCCGCCCTTGCTGCCTCGGTCGTGGCGAGCACGGACTCAACGGCGTAATACGGGATCCAGGAGTAGGTCGCGCTGCTCAGGGCGTCCGCAGACGGCAGCTGGCGCACTCCACCGTTTCGCCGACCACCTGCGGCGGGCGTGCTGATCTCCCAGTAGCCGCCGCCAGCAGTGCGGTCGACTTGCTCGAAACTCCAACCGAACAGGTCCGCGTAGAACAGGAGCACACGCTCGGGCTCCGCGGTTCGTAGCTCGTTCCACGTCAGGCATCCGGACTCATTGACGCGGCCGGCCCCGATGTGGGCTCGAGGCTGCCAGACCCAGAACATGGCGCCTTCTGGATCGTTCAACACGGCGGTGCGCCCGGCGTCTGAGACGTCGTACGGACCTTCGACCACGGTTCCGCCGAGCTCCGTGGCTCTGGCGGCGGCAGCATCGGCATCGACGACGCTGACGTAGTTGTTCCAGTGCGGTGGGATCCCCTGTGCGTGTTCCTGGTCATCGAGGGGGTAGAGCGCCGCGACGTTCTGGTCGCCCTTGCGGGCCATCCAGAATCCGTCACCTGTGCGGTCGTCGTAGCCCCAGCCGAACAAGCCGCCGTAGTAGCTCTTCGCAGCATTGAGGTCCGGTGTCGAGTGGTTGGCCCAACAGAACGTTCCAGGCGCGTATCCGGTCCGGGTGCCCACAGGTCTCCTTCGATCGGAGTGATCAGCGTAACGAACGTGGGTTCCCGCACCTCTGCAGGGACGCCCAGCCGAGAACCGCCCAAGCCCTGCCCGGAGGATGAGTCATGTCAGCGGTCGCCGTCGCTCGCCCGCACGCAGCACCCATCGTGGCAGTCGTCCACTCTCCCGTCGGCGAGGCGTGCTCCGTTGGCGTGGGCCGTCGCTGCGACGACGGGCGTGCGCGCCGAGCTACTTCGGGTCACGAACCTTCACTCTCGGCACCCTCACCGAACCCGCGCAACGAACCCCCACAAACGACGTGAGTCGCGACCCCGTCTGTCAACGGTGTCGCGACTCAAGACATGCTGTGCGCAAGGGGGGAGTTGAACCCCCACGCCCTTTCGGGCACACGGACCTGAACCGTGCGCGTCTGCCTATTCCGCCACTTGCGCGTGGTGCTGGCTCCGCGCGGTTTCCTGCGCAGAACAGCGGGTAGCAGGGTAGCACGCGGCGGCGGGGCGACTCACGCCCGAGTCAGCTCGAGCGAGCGTGCAACAGAATCGACCCTCGATGCGCGCACGGCGCCGAAGCAACCGGTTGCCGCGGCATCGAGCGTGCGATCTGTTTCACGGCTCGCTGTGCAGCTCCGGGACCTCGCCGCCGGTGGCCTCCAGCGGCACCGCCCACGCATCGACCGTGTAGGGCGACCAGGAGCAGTGGGTGTTCTCGTCCTCCTTGTCGATCGTGACCACGAACTCCAGCGCGCCGGCCTCCAGCAGCACGAGGCTGTACTCCACGCACCTGTGGTAGCCGCCGATGACCAGCACGTTCTCGCTGAGGTCCACGTCGCGCAGCGGGTCCAGCTCGTCAGCACCATCCATGGCGTCGATCCACTCCTCGCGCTCCACGTCCGAGGTGATCAGCACGGTCTCGATCGGCATCGCGTCCTCGACCCAGCTGTCGGAGTCCGCCTGCGACCACGACCCGACCAGCTCACCCACCCGCTGATCGCCGGCCGACTCGCACGCCGCCAACACCATCGCGACCATCACCGCGAGCGCCGCACCCCACACCCGCGCACTCCTGTTGCCCATGGTTGAGTTCATACCCGGCCTGTGTCACCAGCGCGGCGTGGATGACGGCGCCCGGCCGGGGAGGACTGCCCACCCGCCTACCCTGACCCCGTGCGCCTGTGGTCTCTTCACCCCCGCTATCTCGACCGTGCCGGCCTGGTCGCGGGATGGCGCGAGGCGCTGCTCGCGCAGGCGGTGCTCGCCGGTCGCACGCACGGCTACACCCGCCACCCGCAGCTGGAGCGCTTCCGCGGGCACGACCAGCCGCAGCCCGCCATCGGCCGCTTCCTCGAGGGCCTCGCCGACGAAGCCGACAACCGCGGGTACCGCTTCGACCGCACCCGCATCCTCGAGCCCGGCCACCCTGTCGCTCCGATCGCCGTCACGGACGGTCAGCTCGACCTCGAGCGCGACCATCTTCTCGCCAAGCTCGACGTCCGCAACCCCTCGCTGGTCGCGCCGCTCGTCGAGCTGACCGTGCCGGAGCCACACCCGCTCTTCGCGGTGGTGCCAGGACCGGTTGCCGACTGGGAGCGCGCTGCTCCTACTCCGCCTGCTCGGTCGCGGTGAGCGCCTCGAGGAATGCGATGACGACGTCGCGCTCCTTCCGAGACATCGCCGCAGCGACCGCGAACCGGTGCGCGTGCTGACGGCCGACGCTCTGCCGCGCGTCGGCGCGCGTCGAATCGGTCACCGCGACCGTCAGCGCCCGCCGGTCGGTCGGGTGCGGTGAGCGCCGCACGTGACCACCACGCTCGAGCCGGTCGAGCATCTTGGTGGTCGACGCGCTCGAGATCCCTAGGTAGGTGGTGAGCGAACCCGGCGTCACCTGGAGCTCCTGGTTCCGCGCGGCGATCAGGTAGCGCAGTGCCCGCATGTCGGTGTCGTTGAGCCGCATGTAGCGCCGGGACGCCTCGCTCATCCGATCGGCCGCGTCGTGCCACCCACGCAGCGCGTTCATGACCTGCACGACCTGCTCGACATCAGCCTCGGACATGCCCGCACGAGCGACCAACTCGCCCTGGGGGTCGGTCAGCCGAGGATCGTGCATCGAGGCGGCAACCTCGTCCTCCGGCTTCTCCACGGCAACATGCTAGCCCGGCTAGTAATACTCGTGCTAGGTTCTTAACTTGCTTGGCAAGTATCTAGCCGGGAGAGATAGATGAGCGAGATTCCCACCGCCGTCCGTGAGCAGGTCGTCCTGCTCGACGACGGTGGCTCGCCCGTCGGTGTCGCCGACAAGTCCGAGGTCCATCACCGTGATACCCCCTTGCACCTCGCGTTCTCGTGCCATGTGCTCGACGGCGCAGGGCGCCTGCTCGTCACACGACGGGCCTTGTCCAAGCGCACCTGGCCAGGCGTCTGGACCAACTCGGTCTGCGGTCACCCCGCGCCGGGGGAGTCCCTGATCAACGCCGTCATCCGGCGAGCACGGACCGAGCTCGGCATCGCCGTGCACGACATCGAGGTCGCTGTTCCCGACTTCCGGTACCGCGCGGTCGATGACTCCGGCACGGTCGAGAACGAGGTCTGCCCCGTTCTGGTCGCCACCGCCGACGGCGATGAGCTGCGGCCCGATCCGACCGAGGTGATGGCCTACCGCTGGATCGAGCCCGGCGATCTCGCAGCTGCCCTTCACCTCACCCCGTGGGCCTTCAGCCCCTGGCTGACCGAGCACGCGCCCCAGCTGCCGCTGCTGGACGGCACGGCGGTGGCTCGATGAGCGCGCCGGCCCACGAGAACACGCTCACCGAAGCCGACACCCGCGCCGTCGCTGCCACGCTCGATCGCTACTTCGAGCGCCAGATCGCCCGCGCCGACCACTACGGGCAGACCTACCGCCGCCTGTGGGAGGCCACGCGTGACGCCGCGCGCGGCGGCAAGCGGCTCCGCCCTGCCCTGCTGCTGCTGGCCTACCGCCACCTGGCCGGTGAGACCGGCCCCCTACCGGCCGATGTCCTCGAGCTTGCTGCCGCGCTCGAGCTGCTGCACACCGCGTTCGTCATCCACGACGACGTGATCGACCACGACCTCGTGCGCCGCGGCCGCCCCAACGTCGCAGGCCGCGCGGTCGTCGAGGCCATCGATGCGGGCGCACGCTCCGAGTCCGCGTCCGGGTACGGGCAGGCCTCGGCCATCCTGGCCGGGGACCTGCTGATCAGCTCAGCCCACACGATGGTGGCCGGGCTACGGGCTCCGGCCTCCCGCCGCCGGGCGCTGCTCGAGCTGCTCGACGACTGCGTTCTGCGCACCGCGGCAGGCGAGCACGCCGATGTCTGGCTCGCCGTGGCGGCGGCACCGAGCGAGGAGACCGTGATCTCCGTCGTCGAGAACAAGACCGCCGGGTACTCGTTCGCGACACCGCTGCAAGCGGGCGCGATCTTGGCAGGCGCCCACGGTGACACCCTCGCCGGACTGGGCGAGGTCGGACACCACCTCGGCATCGCTTTTCAGCTGCGCGACGACGTGCTGGGCGTATTCGGCGACGAACACATCACCGGCAAGAGCGCGATCAGCGACCTGCGCGAGGGCAAGGAGACGCTGCTCGTCGCCTACGCGCGCCGGCATCCGCGCTGGCCGCGCGTGCAGCACCATTTCGGGCGTCGCGACCTCGACGAGCGCTCGGCGGACCAGCTGCGCCGCGCCATCCGCGACTCCGGCGCGCTCGCGCGCGTCGAACAACGCATCGACGCGGAGCTGGACCGTGCCCGCTCAACGATGCGCGCACTCGATGCCCCGCACCAGCTGTTCGCCTCCGTCATCGCGATCAGCGACACCGTGCGAACGCGGCAGCGATGACCGCGCTCGACCTCTACGACGCGGCTGCGCACCGCAGCGCCGCTCGCGTGATCAGCACCTACTCGACCTCGTTCGGGCTCGCCAGCCGATTGCTCGGGCGCCAGGTCCGCCAGCACGTCGTCGACATCTACGCACTGGTGCGGATCGCCGACGAGATCGTCGACGGCCCGGCCCAGCAGGCCGGCCTCGACGCCGCCGCCCGCCGGGACGCGCTCGACGCGCTCGAGAGGGAGGTCGAGCACGCACTCACGGGAGGCTTCAGCACCAACCTCGTGGTCCACGCGTTCGCCCGGACCGCACGCCGCACGGGATTCAGCGCCACTCTCACCCGCCCTTTCTTCGCCTCGATGCGGCGCGACCTCGAACCCGTGGAGCACCTGAGCGCGCACGAGTTCGACGCCTACGTGTACGGCTCCGCAGAGGTGATCGGACTGATGTGCCTGCACGCCTTCACGGCCGCCGAGCGCGCACCCCACGAGCTCCGCTCACGGCTCGCACCCGGCGCCCGTCACCTCGGCGCCGCGTTCCAGAAGATCAACTTCCTGCGCGACCTCGGCGAGGACTACGCCGAGCGCGGCCGCAGCTACTTCCCGGACGTCGACCCCAGCCGCCTCACCGAGACCGACAAGATTCGACTGCTCGACGACATCGACCACGACCTGCGCGTCGCACGCGTCGCCCTCGCGCACCTGCCCCGCTCCAGCCGACACGCTGTCGCCGCCGCGCACGCGCTGTTCACCGAGCTGGCACGAACGCTGCGGGCCACCCCGGCGGACCGGCTCGTGCAGGCGCGCGTGCGCATCGCGGACCACCGCAAGGTCGTGATCGTCGCCAGCAGCGCGTTCAGCAAGCCCCGGGTGCGCGCATGAAGATCGCGATCATCGGGGGCGGGATCACCGGCCTGAGCACGGCCGCGCTGCTCGCCGCCGACGGCCACGACGTCGAGCTGTTCGAGGCCCGCGACGCCCTCGGCGGCCGTGCCGGCTCGTGGGCCTTCGAGGGCTTCCGATTCGACACCGGCCCGTCGTGGTTCCTCATGCCCGAGGTGTTCGAGCACTTCTACCGGCTGCTCGGCACCACCACCGCCGACCAGCTCGACCTCGTCCGCCTGGACCCCGGGTACCGGGTGTTCTTCGAGAGCGGCGCCGGCCAGCTCGACCTCGGCTCCGACCGCGAGTGCTCACTGGCTGCGTTCGAGCAGGTCGAGCCCGGCAGCCGCGCGCGCATGGAGCGCTACCTCGACTCCGCTCGCGAGACCTACCGCCTCGCGCTCGACCACTTTCTCTACGACGACTTCGCCTCGCCGCGAGGTCTGCTGCGCTGGCCCGAGCTGCGCCGCGCGCACCGCCTGCTGAGGCTGCTCACCGAGCCACTCGCCGCTCGCGCCGCCCGCACGGTCACCGACCCGCGCCTGCAGCCGGTCCTCGGCTACCCCGCCGTGTTCCTGGGCACCTCGCCCTACCGCGCGCCGAGCATGTACCACCTCATGAGTCACCTCGACCTCGAGGATGGCGTCTTCTACCCGATGGGCGGGTTCACGGCGGTGGTCGAGGACCTGGCTCGCCTCGCCGAGGCACGTGGCGCCGTGCTGCGCACGGGTGCACCGGTCGGCCGGATCACGGTGTCCGACGGCGTCGCGACCGGTCTCGACGTGAGCGACGGCTCGAGCGGGACTCGCCACGTGCGTGCCGACATCGTCGTCTCGGCCGCCGACCTGCACCACACCGAGCAGCGGCTCCTGGCGCCCGAGCACCGCACTCGCAGCGAGGCCTCCTGGCGACGGGCCGATCCCGGCCCCTCGGCGGTGCTGGCGATGCTCGGCGTGCGCGGGGCGCTGCCGCGGCTGCCGCACCACTCACTGGCCTTCACCAACGACTGGCGAGAGAACTTCGGAGCGATCGAGGCGGGTCGGGTACCCGATCCGGCGTCGGTCTACGTGTGCCGGCCGAGCGCCACCGACAGGGGCGTTGCCCCAGCAGGCCACGAGAACCTGTTCGTGCTCGTCCCGGTGCCGGCGGACACCGGCCTCGGACACGGCGGCATCGGCGGGGCCGGTGATCCGCGCGTCGAGCAGATCGCCGACGCCGCGATCGCGAACCTCGCCACCTGGACGGGTGAGCGCGATCTCGCCGACCGGGTGGTGCTGCGGCGCACCGTGGGGCCGGCAGATTTCGCCGACGACCTCGGCTCCTGGCGCGGCTCGGCCCTCGGGCCGGCGCATGTGCTGCGGCAGAGCGCGTTCCTGCGCGGCCGGATCGACAACCCGAAGGTGCGCGGGCTGCTGCACGCGGGCGCCACCACGATCCCCGGCATCGGCGTGCCGATGTGCCTGATCAGCGCCGAGCTGATCGCCAAGCGGGTGCGTGGCCAGCGTGGAGGCGGTCGCCTGCCCGAGCCTGCCCGCTCGTCCGTGCGGGTGGGCGGCACCGGATGAGCATCGCCTATCTGCTGGTGCTGGTGGTGCTGCTGGGGTGCATGGCGCTCATCGATCACCGGTGGCGGCTGGTCTTCTGGCATGACGCGCGCCGCGCCGCCCTGACGATGGCGATCGGACTCGCGTTCTTCGTGGTGTGGGACCTCGCGGGCATCGGTCTGGGGATCTTCTTCCGCGCCGAGAACGACCTGATGACCGGCATCCTGCTCGCACCCGAGCTGCCGCTCGAGGAGATCTTCTTCCTCGCGTTCCTCTGCTACCAGACGCTCGTGCTCTACACGCTCGCACGGCGGCTGCTCGGGCGCAGGGAGGCGTCGTGACCTATCTGCTGCTGTGTGCGGCGTTCGTCGGCGTGGCCGCGGCGGTCGCGGTGGCCGCGGTGCGGCACCGGCGAGGTGGCGGTCGAGGCCACCTGCGCGCCCTGGTGATGACCGCCGTCGTGCTCGTGGCACTGACGGCGATCTTCGACAACGTGATGATCGCCGCGGGGCTGTTCGACTACGCCGATGCCCAGATCTCCGGCATCCGGATCGGGTTGGCGCCGATCGAGGACTTCGCCTACCCGCTGGCAGGCGTGCTGCTCCTGACGGCAGCATGGAACCTCCTCGACCGCGGCGAGCGGTCATGACGGCGACCCGCACACCGGCCACGGCCGCCCGACTGCTGCTGGCCTCGCGGCCGCTGAGCTGGATCAACACCGCCTATCCGTTCGCCGCCGCGTACCTGTTGACCACGCGTGAGATCGACCTCGCGCTGGTGGTCGGCACGCTGTTCTTCCTCATCCCCTACAACCTGGCGATGTATGGGATCAACGACGTGTTCGACCACGCCTCCGATGCCGCCAACCCCCGCAAGGGCGGCGCTGAGGGTGCCCTGCTGGACCCGAGCGTGCATCGCGTCACCCTGCGGGTCGCGGTGCTGCTCGCGCTCCCTTTCGTGGCGGTGCTCGTGACCCTGGGGGGTCCGGCATCGTGGTTGGTGCTCGGCGTCAGCCTGTTCGCGGTGGCCGCCTACTCGGTGCCGGTGCTGCGGTTCAAGGAGCGGCCGTTCCTGGACTCGCTGACGTCCTCGACGCACTTCGTCAGCCCCGCCGTCTACGGCTTCGCGCTGGCCGGCGCGGCCTTCACGCCGACCCAGCTGACCGTGCTGGCCGCGTTCTTGGCCTGGGGCGTCGCAGCGCACGCGTTCGGCGCGGTGCAGGACGTGGTGCCCGACCGGGCCGGCGACATCGCTTCGGTCGCCACCGTGCTGGGTGCCGCGCGCACGGTCCGATTCGCGCTGTCGATGTGGGTGTGTGCAGCCGTGCTGATGCTCACCACTCCGTGGCCCGGCCCGTTGGCCGCCCTGCTCGTGGCGCCGTATCTGCTGGCCGCCGCACCGTACGTGCGCCTCAGCGACGCCGACTCCTACCGCGCCAACGCCGGCTGGCGCCGGTTCCTCGCCATCAACTACGCCGTCGGGTTCCTCGTGACGATGCTCCTGATCTGGGTGACCCTCTTCCCCTGATCGAGCGCGGCCGTCGAGATCGTGGTTCCCGGCCAGAGACCAACCTGATGCACCGGCGAGCGCGTCCGCGTAACGTCGAGACATGAAGGTCGCCGAACAGCTCATCGCCCAGCTCCAGGCCGCCGGGGTGCGGCGCATCTACGGGATCGTGGGGGACAGCCTCAACCCGATCGTCGACGCCGTCCGCCGCACCGGAGGTTCCGCGAAGGGCGGGATCGACTGGATCCACACCCGCCACGAGGAGGCCGCGGCCCTCGCAGCCGCCGCAGACGCCCAGCTCACCGGCGAGCTCGCGGTATGCGCGGGATCGTGCGGGCCCGGCAACCTCCACCTCATCAACGGCCTCTACGACGCCAACCGCACCGGCGCGCCGGTCCTGGCCATCGCGAGCCACATCCCCAGCGGTCAGATCGGTCAGGGGTACTTCCAGGAGACCCACCCGGACCGGCTGTTCACCGAGTGCTCGGTCTACTCCGAGCTCATCAGCACCACCGACCAGGCCCCACGCGTGGTGCACGCCGCGATCACGCACGCGCTCGCCCGCAGCGGGGTCGCCGTGGTCACCCTCCCTGGGGATATCGCCGACGAGCGCACGACGGCGGACGCTCCGCCGTTCTGCCGGGTCACCAAGGGCGTCCTGTCGCCGGACCCGGAGGCGCTGCGCGCCCTCGCCGAGGCCATCGACGACGCCAAGAAGGTCGCCCTGTTCGTGGGCCACGGCGTGGCCGGCGCGCACGATCTGGTGATCGAGCTCGCCGAGAAGGTCAAGGCGCCGATCGGGCACAGCCTGCGCGGCAAGGACCTGATCCAGTACGAGAACCCGTTCGACGTGGGCATGACCGGGCTGCTGGGCTACGGCGCCGCAGCGGCCGGCCTCGAGGACGCCGACCTCATCGTGCTGCTCGGCACCGACTTCCCCTACGACCAGTTCCTCCCCGACGTGCGCACGGCCCAGGTCGACGCCGATGCCGCCGTGATCGGCCGCCGCACCACGGTGGACGTGGCGGTCAACGCCGACGTCGAGCCCACGCTGCAGGCGCTGCTGCCGCTCATCAAGGAGAAGAGCAACCGCCGCTACCTGGACAAGATGCTCGACAAGCACGACAAGCTCATGAACGATGCCGTGGGCGCCTACACCAAGGACGTCGAGCACCTGCGCCCGATCCACCCCGAGTACGCGGCGTCGATCCTCGACCAGGTGGCGAGCGATGACGCGATCGTGACCGCCGATACCGGCATGGGCAACGTGTGGACCGCCCGGTATCTCAATCCGAATGGTCGACGGCGTCTGATCGGGTCGTTCAAGCACGGCACCATGGCCAATGCCATGCCTCATGCGATCGGCGCCCAGTTCGCCTACCCGGAGCGGCAGGTGATCGCGGTCAGCGGCGACGGTGGGCTCTCGATGCTGCTCGGCGACCTGCTGACGACCGTGATGTACGACCTCCCGCTCACCGTGGTGGTGTTCAACAACTCCACGCTCGGGATGGTCAAGCTCGAGATGCTCGTGGACAAGCTGCCCGACTTCGGTGTGGACGTGCCCGCCGTCGACTACGCCGCGATCGGCGCGGCGATGGGCATGCAGACGCGCAGGGTGGAGGACCCCACCGAGCTGCAGGCAGCGTTCGCCGAGGCGTTCGCACACCGTGGCCCCTCGTTGGTGGACGTGGTCACCGACCCCAACGCCCTGTCGATCCCGCCGAAGGTCACCCGCGACCAGGTGTTCGGTTTCGCCACCGCGATCAGCAAGATCGTGCTCAACGGCGGCGCGGGCGAAGCGGTCTCGATGGCCCGCTCCAACCTCCGCAACATCCCGCGCGGCTGAGTCCGGCCCTCCCCAGCCCCCAAGCTCCCCGAAAGGGCACAACCGTGTCGGCTGGGTGGGGCAGGCCATGCCCTGCGGACAGGTTTGGGCCCTCTCGGTGGAGGTGGCGGCCCGGTGGGCGTGTGAGGTGGACCGCATCCGCTCCGCGCGCCGGGCGTGAACCGCGCGGATTCGCCGCATACCATGAGTGTGCACACGTGTGCGCGGTGACCACGCGGGCACCTCGACCAGGAAGGAGGGGCGCCGGATGGGAGTTCTCGACAGGTTCGAGAAGGGGGTCGAGCGTGCCCTCAGCAGCACGTTCTCCAAGGCGTTCAAGCCAGACCTGAAGCCGGTGGACATCTCGGCGGCGATCCGGCGCGACATGGATGAACGCACAGCTGCGCTCTCACGCGGCCGCACCGTGGTGCCCAACACGTTCACGGTGGAGCTCGGCCCCACCGAGTTCGATCAGATCCAGGACTGGGGCGCGGACGCGCTCGCCGAGGAGATGGTCGCCGCCGCTGAGGACCACGCGCGCGAGCAGGGGTACGTGTTCGTGGGTCCGGTCGAGGTGACCTTCACCGAGACCGAGGAGCCCACCGGCAAGTTCCGGGTGCGCTCGTCCTCGCGCCGCGGCGCCGTGGCTCCCGCCACCGGCGGCGCTCCGAGCCGCCGTCACCCGATCCTCGACATCGACGGTCAGCGCTACCTGTTGACCGGCCCGGTCACGGTGATCGGTCGCGGCAGCGAGGCCGACATCGTGGTCGACGACACCGGCGTCTCCCGCCGCCACCTCGAGATCCGCGTCACGCCCGATGGCGTGATCGCCTCCGACATGGGCTCGACGAACGGCACGTACGTGGAGGGCCACCGGGTGCCGGCCGCCACGCTCGTGGACGGCAACACCCTCACCATCGGACGCACCCGCATCCTGTTCTGGACCGGCAGCGACGAGTCGGAGTGAGGATCAGTTGAGCGAGCTTGTCGTCACGCTGATCCGGCTGGGCTACCTGGTGCTGCTGTGGCTCCTGGTCCTCGCCTCGATCGGCGTGCTCCGCCGCGATGTCTCAGGCACGCGCGTGCTCGCGCGCGGCACCCTCACCGGTCGGTCGGCTGCCAAGGCGAACGACGGCGGAGCGGCGCCTGGTCGGGGATCTCGCGGCAAGCGCGGGGCCCCCACCCGCCTGGTGGTCACCGGTGGTCCGCTCAACGGGACCACGTTGCGTCTGGGTGAGAACTCGATCCTGCTGGGTCGTGCCGCCTCCTCGACCCTGGTGCTCGACGACGACTACTCCTCCACCCGGCACGCGCGCATCTTCCCCGCCGAGGGCGGCTGGTACGTGGAAGACCTCGGCTCGACGAACGGGACCTGGCTGGGCACCGAGCAGGTCGATGGACCCACGCCCGTGCCGGTGGGCACGCCCATCCGGGTGGGGCAGACCGTGCTCGAGCTCCGGCGTTAGCCCATGACCGTGACCCTTCACTACGCGGCGCGATCCGACGTGGGCCTCGTCCGTGAGAACAACCAGGACTCCGGCTACGCGGGCCCGCAGCTGCTCGTGCTCGCCGACGGGATGGGCGGCGCGGCGGCGGGTGACGTGGCGTCGTCGGTCGCGGTGGCGCACCTCGCTCCGCTCGACGGCGATGAGCACTCCTCCGACGAGCTGTTGGACCTGCTGCGTGCGGGTGTGGCGGACGCCCACGCCGACCTCCTCGACTACGCGCGGGAACGCCCCGCGAACGCGGGCCTCGGCACCACCGTGATCGCGCTGCTGCGCACCGGTGCAACGGCGGCGATGGTGCACATCGGCGATTCCCGCGCCTATCTGATGCGTGACGGGCAGATGCACCAGGTCACGCACGACCACACGTTCGTGCAGCACCTCGTGGACACCGGTCAGCTCACCGACGACGAGGCCGAGAGCCACCCGCAGCGCTCGGTGCTGCTGCGCGTGCTGGGCGACTCGGGTGCGGCGATCGAGCTGGACGAATCGGTGCGTGAGCTGCACGACGGCGACCGGTGGCTGTTGTGCTCGGACGGCCTGTCCTCGTACGTGTCGGCCGAGACGATCGCGGACGTGCTCGCGGAGGTCGCCGATCCGGGCGCCTGCGCCGACGACCTCGTGCAGCTCGCGCTGCGGGCCGGCGGCCAGGACAACATCACGGTGATCGTGGCCGACGTGGCCAAGGACGTCACCGACCCGGGCCATCTCCCCGAGACCACGCCGCAGGTGGTCGGCGCGGCGGCGATCGACCGCAAGGCACCGACCCGAGGCGGCGACTCCCCGGCCGCCCGTGCGGCCGCACTGACCGCGAGCGCCCGCAAGGATGCGCCCCGCCAGCTGATTCGCGACAGCGCCGAGGACGACGACGAGGAGACCGAGCTCGACCTCGACGCCCCGCCGCGCCGGCGGCCGATCTTCACGGTCGTCGCGATCGTGGTGGCGTTGTTGCTGCTGGCCGGTGCGGGCACGCTGGGCTACCGCTGGACCCAGTCGCAGTTCTACGTGGCACCCGACGACGCCGGGATGGTCGCGATCTATCGCGGTGTGCCGCAGGAGCTCGGGCCGTTGACGCTCTCGAGCGTCGAGGAGGTCTCGCAGATCGAGGTCGCGGCCCTGCCGCCGTTCGTGCAGGCCCGCGTGCAGTCGGGCATCGCGGCGGCCAGCCTGGAGGCTGCGCGCGCGACCGTCGCAGGGCTCGCCGACGACCTGCCCACCACCGAGGAGTCTGTGGAGCCCGAGGATCCCACGGACGGGACCACCTCGCCGGCGACGGACGAGACCGAGGAGGCCTCGCCGTCGGACGAGGCCTCGGAGACCGGCTGATGGCGACCGTCGCGCCTCCTTCGCGCCCCCGCGCCGGCCGCAACAGCGAGCTGGGGCTGCTCGCGATCGCGCTCGCCGTGGGCGTGGCCGCGTACGCGATCGTGGGACTGAACCTCGACGGCGCAGTGCCGGGTGATCTCGTGCGTCACGTCGGGGTGCTGGTCGCGCTCACCGTGGTGCTGCACCTGGTCATGCGGTGGCGTGCGCCGAACGCCGACCCCGTGATGCTGCCGGTGGTGGCGGGCCTGAACGGGCTCGGGCTCGCGATGATCTACCGGATCGACCAGCCGCTCGCCGAGCGCGGTCTGCGATCGGGCTTCGCCGAGCGGCAGCTGATGTGGACGATCATCGGGATCGTGCTGGCGACCGCGGTGCTGGTGCTGCTGCGCGACCACCGCACGTTGCGGCGCTACCCGTTCCTGGCGATGGTCGTCGGCCTCGGGCTGCTGTGCCTGCCGATGCTGCCGGTCATCGGGCAGACGATCAACGGCGCGCGGCTGTGGATCAACGTGGCGGGCTTCTCGTTCCAGCCGGCCGAGCTCGCCAAGATCCTGCTGGCGATCTTCTTCGCCGGGTACTTCGTGACCCGGCGCGACGCGTTGACACTGGCGGGCAACAAGATGCTCGGGATGCAGCTGCCGCGGTTCGCGGACCTGGCGCCGATCGTGGTGATCTGGGTCGTCAGCGTGGGCGTGCTGGTGCTCGAGCGCGACCTGGGCACCTCGCTGCTGTTTTTCGGCCTGTTCGTGGCGATGCTGTACGTGGCCACGGAGAAGGTCAGCTGGATCATCATCGGGCTGCTGCTCGTGGGCGTGGGCGTGGTGTTTGCCTACTCGACCTTCGACTACGTGGCCGCCCGCTTCGACGTGTGGCTGCACGCGCTCGACCCCGAGATCTTCAACCGCGACCCCGGCGGCTCCGGACAGCTGGTGCGCGGCCTGTTCGGCCTCGCGGCCGGCGGCCTGATGGGCACCGGCCTGGGGCTGGGGCATCCGGACCTGGTGCCGTACGCGAACTCGGACTTCATCGTGGCGAGCCTGGGCGAGGAGCTCGGCCTCACGGGCCTGGTCGCGGTGCTGATGCTCTACCTGGTGCTCGCCCAGCGCGGGCTGCGGGCCGCCATCGGCGTGCGCGACGGCTTCGGCAAGCTGCTGGCCTCGGGCTTCGCGTTCGTGATCGCGTTCCAGGTGTTCGTGGTGGTGGGCGGGGTCACCCGCCTGATCCCGCTGACCGGCCTGACGATGCCGTTCATGGCGGCGGGCGGCTCCTCGCTGGTGGCCAACTGGATCATCGTGGCGATCCTGCTCCGCATCTCCGACGCGGCCCGCCGCCCCGCCCCGGTGGGCGCCGGCAGCGTCGTGGGCAACGAGACCGCCCTCATCGCCCTCGGCGACATCGCCCCTGCCGACCCCCTTCCACCCGCCCCCGCGCGCCAATCCGCCTTCGGCTGGGAGAACGTCCAGGACGACGACACCTTCGCCAGCAACCAGACCGAGTACATCGGCACCCGTGAAGAGTTGGCCACCAACGCCGTCGGCCATGAATCAGACGCACCCACAGACACAGGTGACAGAGAAGGCGGGTCGGGAGTCTCTCGCGCGGGACTGGATGGGCCTGGCGGGACTGAGCGAGGAACGAGCGAAGGA
>NZ_JBMDXJ010000316.1:0-13962 GCF_048594945.1 Pseudactinotalea sp.
GCCTTCCGCCAGTTCACCACGATCACGTTCCCCGGTCTGGTCCCGATCCTCCCGTGCCTGCTGATCACGGCGTTCATCGGCCGGTCGCAGGGCTTCGGCACCATCCAGTTCATGACCGGTGGTGGACCGGGCGAAGCCACGACCGTGCTCTCCTACTACATGTACGAGGTCGGATTCCAGAACTACCGGTTCGGCTACGCCGCGGCGATCGGCGTCATGAGCATGATCGCGGTCCTGATCCTGTCGATCGGTCTGTTCCGGATCCAGCGTGGTCGGGGGCTCTACACGTGAGGAGCCGACGATGACCTCAGCAACCGATACCTACGCGCCCCGCGCTGGGTACCTGCGGCGCAAGCGCAAGGAGCGCATCACCTGGCTGCTCCGCGGTCTCATCACGTCGCTCCTGGCGTTCGTGTTCCTCATCCCTTTCCTGTGGATGGTCTCGTCCTCCCTGAAGCAGAACCTCGCCATCTTCGAGGTTCCGGCGCGCTGGATCCCGGACCCGGTGGTCTGGGCCAACTACATCAACGTCTGGACCGGCGAACGGTCGATGGCGCAGTACTTCAGCAACTCGACCATCGTCGTCGTGGCGACCATCGTGGGCGAGCTGGCCATCGTCTCGCTCGCCGGCTACGCGTTCGGACGGATGAAGTTCAAGGGGCAGAACGTGCTCTTCCTGGTCTTCCTCGCCACTTCGATGGTGCCGGCGCAGCTCCTGCTCGTGCCTCGCTTCATGTTCTTCCGGCAGATCGGCCTGTACGACACTCTGTGGGCGCTGATCCTGCCTGGGCTCTCGTCGGTGTTCGCGACCTTCCTGCTGCGGCAGCACTTCGCATCCGCACCGCGCGAGCTCGGCGAGGCGGCCCGTATCGACGGGGCCAGCGAGTGGCGCATCTTTGCTCGGATCTACCTTCCGTTGGCCAGACCGGCACTGGCGGCGCTCTCGATCCTCATCTTCGACTCGACGTGGAACGACTTCGAGGGGCCGCTGATCATGATCACCTCGGAGGACAAGTACACGGTCCCGCTCGGGCTGACGCGCTTCATGTCGGAGGATGGCACGGTCTCACTGGGGCCCGCCCTGGCCGGCTCGGTGTCGTCGCTGATACCCGTCCTCGTCGTCTTCATCATCTTCCAACGCCACTTCATGTCCTCGATGGCTCGGGTCGGGCTGCGGTGACCGCATGAACGACGGCGTAGCACCGGCTCAGCCCGTGCGTCACCGGGACACCTCTGTCAACGGGTGGTCGGCCGTCCATCTGTCCAACGACCGGATCGACCTCACCGTGGTCCCGGGCAAGGGTGCCGACATCACCTCGTTGCGCGACCGCGCCACGGAGACCGAGCTCCTGTGGTCGACGCGGTGGGGCCTGCGCCCGCCGACGGCGTTGGCGCCCCCTGGCAACCCGGAGGCGGAGGCCTTGGACCGTTCCGGCGGCGGCTGGCACACGCTGTTTCCCAATGCGGGCCGACAGTGCGTCGAGCAGGGCGTCGAGTGGGGCTTCCACGGTGAAGCGTGGCTGGCGCCGTACGAGAGCGAGCCCACGGCCGGCGGTCTGCACCTGAGGACGACGCTGGCGCGGAGTCCGTTCACCGTGGTGAAGGACATCGTGCTCGACGGCGACCGCGTGAGCGTGACCGAGACGGTCACCCAGATCGGCGCGCACCCGGTCGACGTCATGTGGTGGCAGCACCCCACCTTCGGGGCGCCGCTCATCGGCCCGGACACCACGGTGAGTGTCACCGACTGCGCAGTCCATCCGGACATGCCGGACGACGTTCCCGACACCCGGCAGCCACCGCGGGGGCCGGAGCACCGGCCACCGAGAGCCGAGCGGGTGGACCTGTCCCGGCTCACGGCAGCGGGCGCAGGAGTCAGCCGGCTGGCGTTCCTCGGCGGATTCGCCGCCGAACAGGTCCGCGCGGAGATCCGCAACCCCGCGCTCGGGCTGGGAGTCGACGTGGAGTGGCTCGCCGGCGACTTCCCGTACGCCTGCTACTGGTACGAGGCCGGCGGCCGGTTGGGGTACCCGTGGTACGGCGCAACGCACGGGTTCTCGATCGAGCCGGCCACCGGATATCCCAGCGGGCTGGCGCGCGCCCGGGCGTTGACAGGCACCGAGGTCACTCTCCAGCCGGGCGAGACGATGAGCAAGACAGTGTCGGTCCGCGTCGTCTCACTCCCGATGCGCTGACTCTGTGCAGGACCCACCCTGGAGGAGAGGGACACCCCCATGCATGTGCTGAAGAACGCCGATCGCTCGCTCGGGCTGAGCATGAGTGTGCCGGGAGGGGCGTCGGTGCGACAGCCGTCACCGCTGCGCGTCACGTTCTGGGACGGTCATCCCGATCGGGAACCGGTGTCGTGCGAACGCGGATACGACACGCTGCGCAACACCGACGTCGCGGGGGAGTGGCTCGGCACCGGTCGCGTGGAGGCGCCGGAGGGCGCGGTGGTGGAGCTGACGGATCGTTGGATCGTCGCCGAGGACACGCTGCGGCTCCGGCGCGAGGTGCGCGTGCACGGCGACGCTCCGGGAGGCTTCACCAGTGTGGCGGCACTGCGGCTGGTCGACGCGAGGCCGTGGCCGCAGATGGAGTGGTTCGCACCCGGCATGATCTACGGCAACTTCGACCACATGCGCGACAACTCGTTCGGGGCGGGGAACTACTACGAGCCCGGTGACTACACGGTCTGGATCCGTGAGGACCGGATGCCTGCTCCGCTTCTCGCGGCGCGTCTGCCGGAGGGCGCGACGCTCGCCGTGCTGGGATCGGCACCTGACGGACGCACCACCGCAGCTGAGGGGCAGAGCTTCTCGCGCGAACCGATGGTCGGCGACGAGTTTCGGTTCGGCTCGATCGTCGCGGAGGAGCGGTCGGAGGGAACGACCCTGGGGTATGCGATGCCCGGTTCGGAGGGGACGCTGAGCTATGGACCCAAGGGCGGTGGGGAGCACGGAGCGAGCGCTGAGCAGCAGTGGCGGCACCGCTTCAATCCGCTCACGAACGGCTTCACCCAGCGGTACGAGGTCACGTTCCGCTTCGATCGCGCAACCGACACCAACGAGTTGATCACCCGATCGTGGCGTTGGGCGTGGGAGGTGCTCGACCCGAGGCCCAACCCACAGGACATCGAGACCATGCGGACGACGATGGTCGAGGTGCTCGCCGAGAACTTCATCGAGAACGACGACCGTGCCGGCGTACGGTTCGTGACCCAGGCGCGACCCCTCGGCCGCCCTGAGCACCCCGACTCGAAGGTTGTGCTCGGCTTCACGGGCTATGCCCTCGGGTGCGCGGAGATGATGCTGGTGGAAGCGGCTCGGGACCCGGG
Organism: Pseudactinotalea sp.; assembly: GCF_048594945.1. NCBI lineage: Bacteria > Bacillati > Actinomycetota > Actinomycetes > Micrococcales > Cellulomonadaceae > Pseudactinotalea > Pseudactinotalea sp. The sequence continues at coordinate 3,338 of NZ_JBMDXJ010000316.1, forward strand.
CTCGGAGCGCAGCCAGCGGCTGGTGCGCAACGCCGAGAAGGCGATCGCCGCCTTCCTGCGCAGGCCGGTCGACCCGCCGCTCGACGAGGGCTTCATGCTGGGGTCGGGCGAGCCCGTGGCGTCGACGTGGCCGACCGGCCGCGTGCTGACGAGCGAGCAGCCGATCTACCTGCGCAGCTTCACCGACGACATGAAGTCGCTGCTGCGGGCGTACGAGCGCGAGCAGCGCGCGGGCCGTGAGCGCGCTGAGTGGCTGGACTGGGTGCGAGCGTTCGGGGACTGGCTGCTGACGCAGGAGCAGCCGGGTGGCGGGTTCCCCCGTTCCTGGCACGCGCTGACGGGAGAGCTGTTCTCGGCGTCGACCACGGGCACCTACAACGCGGTGCCGTTCTACGCCCAGCTGTACCGGGTCACCGGTCACGAGCCCTACCGGAGCGCAGCGGTGCGGGCAGGCGAGTTCGCCTGGGCCTCCGACGACCACGCTCACGGTCACGGTCGGTTCATCGGCGGCACGATCGACAACCCCGATGTCGTCGACAAGGAGGCCGCGACCATCGCGCTGGAGGCCTACCTCGCGCTGCACGCACTCACGGGCGAGGCGGTGTGGCTCGACCGCGCCCGCATCGCTGGCGACGTCGCTGAGACCTGGATGTACATCTGGGACGTGCCGATGCCCGAGGACGCCGATGGCGACGAGCTGGACTGGAAGCGCGGCGTCCCGACCGTCGGCATCCAGCTGATCGCCACCGGCCACTCGCTCAACGACGCGTACATGGCGTGGGACGTGGAGAGCTACGCGCGCCTCGCACGGGAGACGGGCGATGAGCACTACCTGGACGTTGCGCGCATCCTGCTGCACAACACCAAGGCGATGGTCGGTACTCCGGGCGATCATCGGGGCACGCGTGGTCCCGGCTGGCAGCAGGAGCACTACTGCTTCACGCTGCCGCGCGGGCTCGGGCGGCACCGCGAGTGGCTGCCGTGGGTCACGGTCGCTCACCTGCGTGGGATCAACGATCTGATCGACCTTGACCCCGCGCTGTACGCCGAGCTCGCCCGCCGCTGACCCCACAGATTCAACGCTCTTCCGGCACAGCTCGTCTTTCGTTGCTGTTCCGGCACAGCCTGCCGCTGACTGCAGCGCCGGAAGAGCGTTGAAACCTCCGTGGTGCCGAAAGAGCGTTGAAAGCTTGGGGTTAGAACTCGTCGTCGAGCATGGCGTCGATGGCGCCGTCGATCGACTGGCCACCATCGACGGTGATCGTCTGCCCGACGATGAAACGGCTCTTGCTCTTGTCCGCCAAGAACACCGCGAGCTCGGCGATATCGGCGGGAGTGCCGCCGCCACCGAACGGGATCTTGCGGTTGAAGGCGGCCAGGTCGCGCTCGGAGTAGCGGTCGAGCGCCTTGGTGTGGATCAGTCCGGGCGCGATGCAGTTGACGTTGATGCCGTGCTTGATCAGCTCGACGCCGATCGCCTTCGTGAACATGTTCAGGCCACCCTTGGCGGCCGAGTACGGCAGTGCCTTGCGGCGAACCCAGGTGACGTCGCCGTGGATCGAGGAGATGTTGATGATCGCTCCGGTGACCTCAGTCGCGACCATCGAACGGGCGGCGGCCTGCGCGCAGTAGGACGCGGCGCTCAGGTTGAGTGCGATCTGGCTGTCCCAGTACTCGACCGGCATGTCGATGAAACCGCCCTGCGGCATCCTGAGGGCGCCGCCGGCATTGTTGATCAGCACGTCGATGCGGCCGAACCGCCCGACGAACGCCTCGACCATCGCCTGTGCGTCGTCCGCGGAGGACACGTCAGCAGCGAACACCTCGGCCTCGGCACCGAGGTCACGGCACTGCTGCGCCACCCGCTCGGCATCCTCCTGCGAGGACCGGTGGTTGATGCCGACGGCGTACCCCTCGCGGGCGAACGCCAGCGCACATCCTGCTCCGATCCCGCGGGACGCTCCGGTGATCAATGCGGCCTTCATCTGCTGGCTCTCCTGTCTGCTTCCTGATACGCGGCAACCGTGTGCATCGGCAAGAACAGCTTCGGCGGCTCGACGCCACCGACAGCGGCCACCAGCGCCTGCGCCACGTGGTGCACGTCGGTGACCCCTGCTGCGCCCATACCGGCGACGAAGCCACGGTCGTGCTCGTAGCAGCCGAGGCAGGTGGCAAGGAAATGGCGCGAAGCCTCCTCGCCGATGGCCAGCTCACCCAGGGGTAGGTACGGGTGCCCGCAGACGATGTTGTGGATCGGCAGCGTGAGTAGCCGCTGCAGCGACGTCAGGTAGCGCTCGGGGTCGAACAGCAGCGCACAGCCCTGGGAGATCGTGCCGTTGAGCTGCAACGAGTCGCCTGTGATCAACGTGCCCGATCGGGTGTCAAGGAAGCAGCAGGCATCGGTGTCGTGGCCAGGCGTGTGGATCACCTGAAGAGGGCCCACGGCCTCACCATCAGCAAGCAGTCGATCGGGCACCACGCCGTCGAGCACCGGTGGCGGTGCCGCACTGTGCTCAGGGAACTTCGCCCGGATCTCGCGACTGTAGGCGAGCGGGTCGCGCATCCGCTCGTCGGACTCGCGCAGCACGCCGACCTTGATCGACGGCGCGAGCTCGCGCATCCGCGCGATGCCGCCCACGTGGTCGCCGTGGATGTGGGTCGCGAGCACCCATCCGATGTCCGACAGGCTCATGCCGAGCTCAGCGAGGGCCGGGACGATCGTGGAGTCCACGGTCTCGCGCATGCCGCCGCTGTCGACGAGGATCGGGGCGTCGTCGCTGAGCACCAGCGTGACGCCGGTCCAGACACCGGTGAACGGAACCTTGAGCAGGTGGACGTCGGGGACGACCTCGCTGAAGCTCTCCACGGCTCAGGCGTCGATGCCGATGGCGGCGTCGATGCTGCGCTGGTACTCGCGCACTGTGCCGTTCAGCACGTCGTCGACCGTCACGATCGTTCCGCCGGCGGCGCCGGACTCCATCATCGCGTAGCAGAGCGCGATGGCCCGCAGGCCCTCCTCGAGGCCGACCTCGGGCTTGCTGCGGGAGTCGATCGCCTGACCGAATTCGGCGTACTCGACGGCCAGCAGCAGTCGGTCCACGGTCTCGAAGTCCTTGCCGTACGCCGTGGCCTGCGGCCCGCCGAAGAGCGCTGCCGTGACGTCGTCGAGCTGGAAGTCCGGCACGAGGGGGAGGATCTCGGCACCCGTGTAGGTGCGGGTGCTCTCCAGCGTCAGCACCAGTGGCTCGCCGCTACGGTCCTTCGGGATCTCGACGGCGCCGGCCGAGCCGTGCACGCTGCGTGCCCAGCTGGTCCGGCCGTGCTCGGCCCTGTTCTCGGCGTACTGCCCGATCGCTCCGGACGCGAAGTTGGCCATCGCGTAGAGCGCGTCCTCGGCCGTGGCCTCGAACTGCGCCGGCATTGCTGCCTGCGACTGGCCGTAGACGCCGCCGGGGTTCGAGGCGGGGGCGCCGCCGGTTGCGGCAGGGTTGTAGCGGGTCTTCTCGAACAGCCGCATCTGGGCGTACACGCTGGTCACCGGACCGAGGTAGTACTCCATCATGTCGGTGTAGTGGGTGCCGGCATCGAAGAGGATGCCGCTCTCGTCCTTCATGTGGCGCCACATCGAGATCGCCATGAGGTTGCCGCCACCGCCGGAGCTCTGGTGGAAGTACCGAGGATCGCCCAGCACGCCGCCGTCGACCAGCGCCTTGACCAGCCGGTTGGTGGGGTCGCGGCGGAAGTTCTCGGCCACGCTCAGCACCCGATCAGTCCCGCTGACCTGGTCGGCGAGCTGCTGGGCGGCCGCGATCGTGAGACCCACCGGCTTCTCGACCATCACGTCCAAGCCGAGGCTGATCGCCTCCGCGGCGAGCGTGTGGTGGAACTGCGGGACCGTGGTGATGTCCACGGCGGCGGCGCCCAGGTGCACAGCGTCCGCGAGAGAGGTGCCCGTGCGCGGCCGCCGCCCGAGTCGGCTCTCGGCTTCGCCGGCGAGAGCCTCAGCCCGTGCGCCGTCGATGTCGCACACCGCGACGAGGTCGAACGGGTTGAGCCCTGCCCGTTCCAGCTCCGCCAGGCCGAACAGATGGCGGGTACCCATTCCTCCGGACCCGATGATCGCGAGAGGAATCCGTTCCATGGTGGTGCACCCTTCGACTCGTCAGCGTGGCGCCGGCATCATCGACGGAACGCGCGGTGGCGTGAGGCCATGCTCCCGTGCAGCCAGCACCCGCCACCCTACGAGCGAACAGGTGAATATGTCAATACATATTGCCTTGGAGGCTCAGCTCTCCTCGAGCACGAGATCGATCGTGTAGCCGTCGGATCGGTAGACGTGCTCGGCGTGCTCCACCGGCGCGCCGCCCGGATCGAAGGCTGTCCGCGTCACAGCGATCACCGGTAGTCGACTCGAGATGTCGAGGAGTGTGCGCTCGTCGGCGGTGGGCAGCCGCGCTGCCACGGACTGGTGGGCCACGACGGATCCCACGCCCTGGTCGCGCAACATCGAGTACAGGCCACGCGTCTCCAGCTGTTCTCGCGTGATCGAGCTGTGGCGAGGCGGGAGCCAGTTCTGCATGATGGCCAGCGGCTCGCCGTCGGCCAGGCGCAGTCGCCTCAGCGCCAGCAGGTCGGTCTCCGGGTCGAGGTCGAGCGCGGCCGCGGCGCGCGCATTCTTCTCGATGTCATGACGCAGCACGGACGTGCTGGGGTTTCGACCCTGGATCGCCAGATCCTCGTACAGGCTCCCCTTGCTCACGCGGCGATGGACGCGTCGGCTCGCGACGAAGGTCCCCAACCCGCGCTGCCGCACGAGCAGCCCCTGGTCCACGAGGTGGTGGATGGCGCGCCTCACGGTAGGTCGAGAGAGTCCGAGGCGCTCGCTCATCGCCACTTCGTTCTCGAACGGATCGCCCGGCTGTGCGCGACCGTCGGAGATCGCGGCGGTCAGCTGTTCGGCCAGCTGGAAGTACAGCGGGACCGGCGACGCGCGGTCGAGGGCCACTTGGACCACGGCTTCGCCCTTGGCCATCTCTTCACCCCTTCAACGTGCAACATGTCATCTCAACGTGACAATACTGGCCGGGTCGAGTGTGCGTCATCGGGTCCAACGACGGGCTACTCCGCGCACCGGCCTCTCGGGCGTCGACCGACTCGCGGTCGGACCGGCGTCGGAGGCTCGGTCGGCAGAGTCGGATCGGCACGGCTGCCACTGCCCCCACGACAGCGATCCAGAGTTAATGGGCTGCTGTCTATACATAGTGACATGCTAGCAAAGAAGGTGCTAGCCTCACTGGCGTGACTTATCCGCAGCAAGGGGGGATCGTGACGGCGCGACCACTCGCGTTCTTGGCGTTCGACCACCGAGAGAGAGCGTTCTCCTCCGTGCGTCGGGCGGGCATGACGCACCAGCAGATCCGGGACTCGAAGGAACTGATCTACGAGGCCTTCGGCGAAGCGCTACACCGCGGCATCGGTGACGTGGAGCCGGGGATCCTCGTGGACGAACAGTTCGGCGGACCGATCGCACGCCGCGCGATCGGCGACGGCGTGCTCGTGTCGATGCCGGTCGAGCGAGCGAACGAGAAGGTGTTCACCTTCGAGTACGGGGCCGATTACCGCGATCATCTGCTGGAGTTCCGGCCGGCGTCGGCCAAGGTGCTGGTCCACCACCGCACCACCGACCCCCGCGAGCAGAAGGCCACGCAGCTCGCCCGGTTGCGTGAGCTCTCCGAGTTCCTCGCGGCCGAGTCGATCGACTTCATGTGCGAGTTGATCGTGGGAATGAGCGGTGCCACCGACGGTGAGGTCCCCAGCGTCGACGTGGACGCGCTCTGCGCCTCGATGGCGGAGTTCCAGGAGGCCGGCATCCTCGTGACGATGTGGAAGGTCGAAGGTGTGGCTCTCGGCGAGGGTGCTGAGCGCATTGCCGCGCAGGCCGCAAGGACCGATCGCCCCGCCCAGTGCCTCGTGCTCGGGGCCGGAGCGGCGGCTGACGTGGTGCAGCACTGGTTGGACGTGTCGGCGGCGACCACCGGCTACAGCGGGTTTGCTGTCGGGCGCAGCTTCTGGGGCGACTCGGTCAGCGGCTGGCTCGATGGCACACTCTCACGTGAGTCTGCGATCGACGAGATCGCATCTCGCTACCGTTCCTGCACACTGCGGTACATGGGAGCCGATGCCCGGTGATGGACGCTCTTCGCAAGACAGGACCCCGCCCCGCCGACATCGCGCTGCAGCAGGTTCCGCGCCCGACGGCGGGCGCCGACCAGGTCGTGGTCGACGTCGCGGCCGCCGGTCTGTGCGGCACCGACCTGCACATCCTCGACGGCAGCTACGGATCGGCGCCGCCGGTCACCCTGGGCCACGAGGTCAGTGGCACGATCACCGCGGTCGGCCTGGGCGTGGATCAGGCGCGCATCGGTGAGCGCGTGGCGCTCGAGACCTTCTTCTCCACCTGCGGCGCCTGCGGCGGCTGCCGTTCCGGGTCGCCCAACCGCTGCCAGCAGCGGATCTCGATCGGGTCCGGAGCCGACGGTGGGTTCGCGGAGCAGGTGCTCGTGCCGGCGCGCAACGCACGCACGTTGCCCGACTCGGTCTCGCTCGCCGCAGGGGCGCTGAGCGAGCCGCTCGCCTGCGTGTGCCGGTCGCTCTTCCAGCCGTTCCCGGCGGTGACCCCCGGGGACCGCGTGCTCGTGATCGGCCCTGGAGCGATCGGGCTGCTCGCTGCCCAGGTCGCGCGCGCGGCCGGTGGCGTGGTCGCCATCCTCGGCACCCCACAGGATGCGGAGCGCCTGGCGGTCGCCGCCGCCCTCGATCTCCCCGCGGTCGACGATCCGGCGCAGGCGCCCGCGGAGGTCGACGTGGTCCTCGAGTGCTCCGGCTCCGGGCCTGGCATGGCGCTGGGCATCGAACGCGTTCGCCGCGGCGGCCGGTACGTGCAGATCGGCCAGCGCGGTGACGCGGTGCCGATCCCGCTCGCACTCGTCTCGTTCCACGAGCTCGTCATCACCGGTGGCTTCGCCAGCACGCCCTCCTCCTGGGATCGGGCGATGCAGCTGCTGCACGACGACACTGTCCAGCTGGAGCCGCTCGTCAGCCATCGCTTCGGGCTGAACGAGTGGGAGGCCGCCTTCGACGCCGTGCGTCGCAGCGCGGGCGTCAAACAGCTGCTCTGCCCGGCCGGCGAGCAGGAGAGCGCATGAGACTCGGCTACAACACGTGGTCGACGCCGAACCTCACCTTCGCGGACGCCGTCGGACACCTCGCGAGAATCGGCTACGACAGCATCGAGGTGACCGTCTGCGAGGACTGGCCCACCGACGCCATGCTCGCCTCGAACGCAGACGTCGAAGGCTGGCGCGCGGACGCCGTCGGTCACGGTCTGGAGATCTCCAGCGTGACCGCCAATGCCCCGCGCGTGTGCGACGAGTCGATCTGGGTGGAGAGCCGCCGGCGACTCACCCGCGCGTTCGAGGTGGCCGGCATCCTGGGCGACGGTCGCGCGCTCCCGGTGAGCCTGGGGGCGCACAAGCCCAAGGCGCGCCTGCTCGGAGGCAACCCGCCACCCATCACCGAGCAGACCAGCTGGGAGGCCGACCGGCAGCAGATCGGCGATCGGTTCGGCCAGCTTGCCGAGCTTGCGGTGGCTGCCGGCTGCTCGGTCGCTCTCGAGCCCCACGCCGGCGCCGTGGTCTCGATGCCGGAGCAGGCGCTCACCGTGCTGGCCGACGTCGGCTCGCCCGCCTTGGGCATCAACCTCGACATCTCTCACTTCGCGGTCCGTGACTTCGACCTCGCCGAGGTCGTCGCCACGTTGTTGCCGCACACGGTCGTGGTCGAGGTGAAGGATCACCGCCGCACAGCCGACGGCTTCGACTTCCTCACTCCCGGGGAGGGCGAGTTCGACTACCCGGCGTTCCTCGGGCTGCTGGAGGCGAGCGGCTATGCCGGCACGGTCTCGGTCGAGATCAGTGTTCGGCGTCAGGCACTGCCGGGCTTCGACGAGGTCGCGGCCGCCGAGCTGTCCTACCGCACGCTCGCCGCAGCCTGTGAGCAGGCCGGCGTCACCCGTCCCCGGGCCGGCGCATGACGGCGGACCTGCGCGTCGCCGTCGTCGGCTGTGGGAAGTTCGGAACCTTCCACGCCGAGGCGGCCGCAGCGCTGCCGGGCGTGCAGCTTGCCGGTCTGTGCTCGCGTACCCTCGCGCGGGCTCAGGCGCTCGCAGATCGCTTCCCCGGTTCGGCCGCGTACGACTCGGTGGAGCGGATGCTGGCCGAGGCCGACCTCGACGCCGTGCTCATCGCCACTCCCCACAAGCAGCACTTCGAGCCGGCGATGCACGCCGTCGAGGCAGGCGTGGCTGCCCTGGTCGAGAAGCCGTTGACCACCTCGCTCGCGGAGGCACACCAGCTCGTGACCGCGGCCGAGCAGGCGGGTGTCGCACTCGGGACCGTGTTCCAGCGGAGGTACTTCCCCGCGGCGCAACGGATGCGTGAAGCGATCTCGCAGGGCCGGTTGGGCAGGGTGGCTGCAGCGCATCTGGATGCCTTGCTCGGCCGCGACCGTGCCTACTACGAGCAGGACGCGTGGCGCGGGTCCTGGGCCGGTGAAGGTGGCGGCGTGCTGCTCACCATGGCGATCCACTACGTGGACATGCTCAACTGGATGCTGGGCACGCCGACCTCCGTGCATGGGAGCTGGGCCACCCTCAAGCACGGCGACTACATCGACGTCGAGGACGTGGCCGGTGCCGTGGTGACCTACGACGGTGGCGCGATCGCCACGATCCAGGCGATGACCACGTTCGAGAACGGGTTCGCGTCGCAGCCGAACCCAGCGGTGCGTCACCGGGCGCCGGGGTTCCGCTTGGCCGTGCACGGCACCGCAGGGCACAGCGTCGGCCTCGACGAGAGCCCTGAGCTCGCGCAGGCGGTCACCGACCTGTGGACCTTCGACGGCGAGGAGTCGCAGCTCGAGCAGTGGCGTGAGGCCGAGGCCGGCCGGCCGAGCGTGCCTCAGTTCCACGGCACGCAGATCGCCGACTTCCTCGGCGCCGTCCGCCAGCGCCGTAGTCCCTCGATCACCGGGCGCGACGGCCTCGTTGCGCTCGAGGTGATCAAGGGCGTGTACCTGTCTCAGGCTGAGAACCGGCCGATCAGCCTGCCGATGTCCGAGTCTGATCGACGCGCCGCCGACGATCTCACGGAGGGTGTCGCATGAGTGCGCAGCAGCGGGTTGCCGTCGTGACGGGCGGGGGCACCGGCATCGGTCGCGCCACCTGTGTGGAGCTGGCGCGCCGCGGTGTCGAGCAGGTCCACGTCGGCTACTCGCGATCGGTGACCGCCGCCGAAGAGCTGTGCGCCGAGCTCGGGGCGCTCGGCGCCGAGGCCCACCCGTTGCCGATCGAGGTGTCCGATCGTGACGCGGTGCAACGAGCCGCGCGGCAGGTCGTGGCCAGCGGCGGCGTCGACATCCTCGTCAACAGTGCAGGTACGACTCGCAAGATCGACTTCACCGACCTCGACGACCTCACCCCGGAGATCTGGGACGAGATCCTCGGCGTGAACCTCGTGGGCACGTTCTGGGTGTGTCAGGCGTTCGCTGCCTCGCTGAAGGAGCGGCGCGGGGCGATCGTCAACGTGACGTCGATCTCCGGGAGCCGCGTCGTGGGCAGTTCACTCCCTTACGGCGTGAGCAAGGCCGGCCTCGCCCAGATGACCCGCGCGCTCGCGGTGTCCCTCGCCCCGAACGTGCGCGTCAACGCCGTGGCTCCGGGGACCGTGATCTCGGGCTGGCACGAGCGGCTTGTCGGCGCCGACGCCGCGCACGCCGGCTTCGCGGCCGAGGCCGACCTCGTCCCGCTCGGGCGACTCGCCGGTCCGGAGGAGATCGCCGAGGCGATCGCCACCCTCGCGCTCGACCTCCCCTTCGTCACCGGCCAGGAGATCGTCGTCGACGGCGGGAAGTCGCTGCGCTACTAGGCCTGTGATGGCCATCGCGGCCATCACGATGGGTGAGCTCGCCGACCTGACGCCCCGGACGGTGCGCATTCGCGACGGCGGCACGGCTGCTTGCGCACCCTCGTGCGGAGAACTACGGTAGGTCGAACTTTCTAGTTCGCACTACCGGAGGTCGGAATGCGTCGTGTGTGGGTGGTCGCTGTGATGATGGCGATGCTGGGGCTCGCGGGCTGCACGACCGCGCCCGAGGACGGCGATGACCGCCCCATGGTCCTCACCACCTTCACCGTCATCGCCGACATCGCCAGGAACGTGGCGGGCGACCGGCTGCGGGTGGAGTCGATCACGAAGATCGGCGCGGAGATCCACGGGTACGAGCCCACCCCGCAGGACGTGGCGCACGCCAGCGACGCCGCACTGATCCTCGACAACGGCCTCGGCCTGGAGGCCTGGTTCGAGCAGTTCGTCAGCGAGACCGACGTGCCGCACGCCGTGCTGACCGAGCACGTCGAACCCATCGACATCGCCGCCGACGCCTACGCCGGCCACCCCAACCCGCACGCCTGGATGAGCCCGCTCAACGTGATCGCGTACGTGGAGGTGATGGTCGCGGCCTTCAGCGACCTCGACCCCGAGGGCGCGGACACCTTCGAGGCCAACGCC
>NZ_JBMDXJ010000317.1:0-7651 GCF_048594945.1 Pseudactinotalea sp.
CACCCCCACACACGCCCCGGGTCCGCACAGCCGCGGACCGGGACCAACACACAGAGGAGACAACCCGTGTCACAGATCCGCATCGGCCGCCGCCGACTACTCCAAAGCACCCTCGCCCTCGGCGGACTCGCCGCCCTCGGCGGCAGCCTGACCGCCTGCTCCAACGAAGGCCGCGGCGATGGCGGCTCCCAAACCGAGAACAACGCCGTCACCCTCCCCACTTATATCCCCTACGCCGGGTTGACACCCGACCTGCGCGGCGAGAACGGCGTCAGCGACACCATGCTGGCCTACCCGCAGAACCCGGAGGCGGTCACATCGGGCGCCCCAGGCGACGGAGCCGACGTCGGCGTCTTCTCGTTGACCAACACCCCGGTCCCGCCGTCGATGGATCAGAACGCCTACTGGCAGGAGCTCAACGAGCGACTGGGCTTCACGCTCTCGGTGACGCTCGTGCCCAGCGGCGACTTCACCGACCGGTTCCAGACCACGGTGGCCGGCGACCGCCTGCCCGATCTGTTCACGTTCTTCCCCGGCGGGATCCCTGGGCTGCCGGCACTGCTGCACGAGCGCGCTGCGGACCTCACCGACCTGCTCAGCGGGGACGCCGTCGAGAAGTACCCGTTCCTGGCGAACATCCCCACCGAGAGCTGGCGCTCGAGCATCTACGGCGGTCGCATCTACGGCGTCCCGATCGCCCGCGGCGCCCAGAGCAGCTCCGCCCTCTATCGCCGCGACGACGTGCTCGAGTCGATGGGCATCGACGGCGACGTGACCGACTGGGAGGACCTGGTCGCCATCTTCACCGAACTGACCGGAGGCAACCGGTGGGCGCTCTCGAACGTGCCGATGTCGCTGATCCGCCAGGCGCACGGGATCGCGAACGTGTGGGAGCTGGGTGAGGGCGGCACCCTGACCAGCACCCACGAGGACGAGCGGCAGCTGGAGGCACTGGAGCAGGGGCGTCGGCTCGTCGAGGCGGGCGTGGTGCACCCTGACACCACATCGGCCGACAACCAGCAACGCCAGACCTGGGTGGTCGGCGGCACCACGACCCTCTTCGAAGGCACGTACGCCGCGTGGCCGGCCCTGGCCACGCGGCCTTCGGAGGGTGGCGAGATGCGGCTGGGCATCGTGGTCCCGCCGGCGATCGAGGGCGGTGGGACCGCCCCGATCTGGCTCGGCCCGGCGACCCACAACCTCACCGGGGTCAGCATCAAGTCCGCCGACCGCGCGGAGGCGCTGCTCGATGTCCTCAACTGGCTCGCCGCCCCGTTCGGCAGCGCTGAGCACCTGTTCAAGAACTTCGGCATCGAGGGCGTTCACCACGACCTCGTCGACGGCGAGCCGGTGCTCACCGACAAGGGTCAGAGCGAGTCGCAGCTGGGCCTGAAGTACGTGGGCGAGGGGCCGTGGGTGAACTACGTCCCGGGCAAGCCCGAGGTCGCGCAGGCGCAGTTCGACGCCCAGTCGGCGCTGGTGCCGACCGCGATCGCGAACCCCGCCTCCGACCTGTTCTCGGAGACGCAGTCCCGCAAGGGGTCGCAGATCGGGAGCGCGCTCGGCGATGTCGAGGTCGACATCCTGCAGGGCCGCAAGCCGGTCTCGGCATGGACCGACGCAGTCGCGACGTGGAAGAGCGGCGGCGGCGACGACATCCGCGACGAGCTGTCCGAGGCCTACGAGCAGAGCCAGGTGTGACCGACCGCATGAGCCGCCCCCACGTCGTCGTCGTGCACTGGCACGACCTCGGCACCCACCTGCCCGCCTACGGCGTCGACGTCGCAGCCCCGCACACCGAGGCCCTCGCACAGCAGTCGACGCTCTTCGAGCAGTGCTTCAGCACCAGCCCTCTGTGCAGCCCCGCGCGCGGCTCGCTCTGGACCGGCCGCTATCCGCACAGCAACGGCCTGCAGGGGCTGACGCACCGCGGCTGGGAGTACGACGAGGGGGAGCGGCCGCTGTCGATCCAGCTCGGCGATGCGGGGTACCGCACCGTGCTCGTCGGGCTGCAGCACGAGGCCTCCGACCCGGAGCGGCTGGGATTTCACGAGCACCTCAGCCGCGGCAGTCACCGCGCCCCCGACGTCGCCGAAGAAGCGGCGGCCTGGCTCGACCGGCGAGCCGAGGACGACGACCCGTTCTTCATGGTCTGCGGCATGTTCGAGGTGCATCGCGACTGGCCGGCGCAGCGGTACCCACCGGAGGACGCCGGGGCGATCGAGGTCCCCCCGTACCTGCCCGACAACAAGCACACCCGAGAGGACCTGGCCGCGTTCCACGGTGCGATCAAGGTCGCCGACCGGGGGCTCGGCGTGATCCTCGACGCCCTCGCCCGCAACGGCCTGGACGAGGACACGATCGTGGTCTTCACCACCGATCACGGCGCTCCGTTCCCGCGGGCCAAGAGCACGCTCTACGACCCGGGCGTGCACGTCGCGCTGATGATCCGGGTGCCGGGCCGGCTGGGTGGCGCGGCGCCCCGGCGTGAGGCCGGCCTGGTCAGCCACGTCGACCTCGTCCCCACGCTGCTCGAGCTGCTCGAGATCCCGGTGCCGGAGGACGTGCAGGGGGTCAGCATGGCGCCAACGCTTCTCGACGGGACCCCCACGACCCGCCGCGAGGTGTTCCTCGAGAAGACCTATCACGCCGACTACGACCCGATCCGGGCCGTGCGCACCGATTCGCACAAGTACATCCGCAGCTTCGAGCCGCGCCCATGGCTCGCGCTGCCGCCGGACCTCGAGGGTTCCCGCACCCGCCTCGGCATGGGCGACGCCCACCTCGCGCCGCGGCCACCCGAGGAGGTCTACGACCTCCGCGCCGACCCGGGTGAGACCACCAACCTCGTGAGTGAACCCGCGACGGCGGAGGTCCTGTCCGATCTGCGTCGTCGGCTGGATTCCTTCATGACCTCGACCGACGACGCCGTGCTCCGTGGTCCGATCGCGGCCCCGCCGCCGCGACGGCGTGAAGGCAGCGACGAGGAGACTATCGGTGTCCGCTGAGCGGTTCTCATCCTCGGGCGGCCCGCCCCACCGGGTGGGCCTGGTGGGCTGTGGCGCCGTGGCTGGGTACGGGCACCTGCCGGCCATCCTCGCTGAGCCCGGCCTGGACCTCGTGGCGGTGTGCGACATCTCGCCCGAGCGGCTGGCGGCGGCGCCGGTGCCGGAGGTGGTGCCGCGCTGCACCTCGCTGGCCGACATGCCCGAGCTGGACGCACTGGTGGTCACCTCGCCGGCCGGCGCGCACGCGGAGCACGTCGACTGGGCGGCAGAGCGTGGGGTGCCGGTGCTCTGCGAGAAGCCGCTGGCCGTGGACGAGGCCACCTCCGCGGCGATGGTCGAACGGATGGAGTCGGCTGGTGTGCCGCTGTGGGTCGGGTTCACGTACCGGTTCTCACCGGTGGCGCGCAGGATCCACGAGCTCGTGAAGGCGGGCGCGGTCGGACAGGTGCGAGCCATGCGGATGGTCTTCCTCTGGGATCTGCACGGCGCTTTCGAGGACCGGCCGGGCCGGGCCGGGGTCAACCAGCGGCGGCTCGGACGCATGCGTGAGGGTGGTCCGCTGGTGGATTGCGGTGTGCACCAGATCGACCTCGCCCGGTGGTGGTTGGGCGCCGGGCTCAGCGTGGACCACGCCACCGGTGTGTGGTTCGACGATCTCGACGGCGTGGTGGCGCCGGAGCACCTGACCGCTCAGCTGAGCGGTGGCGGCGCCCAGGTGCACGTGGACATCAGCGTCGGCTACGGGCATCGCGCGCCGTCGACGCTGCCGACCTTCACGTACGAGGTGATCGGCACCGACGGTGTGATCCGCTACCGGCGCCAGGAACGTGACTTCGTGCTCATCGACTCCGAGGGCACCCATGACCTCGGCTGGGCGCACGAGAAGTCGTTCGGGGGGATGTACGCGGACCTGACCCGCGCGCTCGGCGGCCAGGTGCACGAGCTTCCGACCGGTCGCGACGGCCTGGCGGCCACCCGGGTGGCGCTCGAGGCGACCGACCGCGCGATCGCCGGGCGCGCCGCCGGTGGCCACGGCTGAGGAGCCGCACCCGGAGCTGGGACATGATCGAGGCGCCTACGCTGTGCGGGTGGTCCGCACCGAACGCACCGAGCTCATGGTGCGGCAACGCAACGCGACTGCCTCCGCCGTCATGCGTGAGATCGTGCGCGGCGGTCCGGTGGGTCGCAAGGCGCTCGCCTCGCGCACGGGGACGTCGTTCACCACGATCACCAAGACGGTGACCGAGCTCCTCGAGCTCGGCGCGCTGGTGGAGTCGGCGCCCGGCGTCTCCAGCCGAGCAGGTCGACCTGTGGTGCCGCTCGACGTGCCGGCCTCCGGCCGACTGGTGGTCGGTGCGCACCTGCATCCGCAGAGCACGTCATGCGGCGCGTTCACGCTCCGCGGTGAGCAGGTGCTGTGGCGCGACGCGAGGGCCGTCGGGCAGACGCGCCGCGAGCGCGCGGACGAGGCCGCCGCCTTCGTCCACGACGTGGTTACCGAGGTGGGGGCCGATGCGGTGCTCGGCATCGGCCTCGCGACACCCTGGGCCGAGGTGCACCATGGAGGGCCGCCGCCGTTGTCCAACGACGTGGACCACGACGAGCTCCGCGACGCGCTGAGTGCCCGACTTCCGCACCCGGTGCGGCTGGAGTCGAACGTGCGGGCCCTCGCCGTGGAGCAGCACTGGTGGAGCGCCGTGGGCGATGACGTGCTCACGGTGCTCATCGGGCGTGCGGTGGGCGTGGCCCAGATGCGCGGTGACGAGCTGGTCGGCGATGGATCCGTGCCGGGCGGGCTGGTCTCGCACCTGGTGGTCCCGGGATCGACCTACCCGTGCGAGTGCGGTCAGGTGGGCTGCATCAAGGTCACCTGCTCCGACGACGCGCTGCTGCAGCGGGCCGTCGAGGCCGGGGTGCTGCCGCCCGGACCGCTGCAGCGTGATCTCTACCCCCACGACGACGTGGACACTCCCGCGCTGCGGCAGATGCGCCGCGAGCGGGCGGAGGCGTTGTCGCGAGTGCTGCCGCTGATCATGAGCATGGTCGCGCCCAAGACGACGCTCGTGCGCGGCTGGGTGGGGATCGAGGACGAGATCGACTCCTGCATCGAGGCCACCCGCCGCCGCTACCGCGAGCTGGTCGGGCGCGACGCCGACGTGCGCCACTACGGGCGCGCCCGCCGCGACTTCTGGGCGCACGCCTCCTCCGCACTGGCGCTCGACCGCTATCTCGCCGCACCCCTGCAGTACGAGGACGACCGCGCGAGCCGGGTCGCCGGGGCGAGAGCGTTCAGGCGGCCTCGGGCACCGGAACCTCGCGCGGGGTGTCGTCGATACGGGCGATCCCGGCGCGGTAGGCGACCGCGAGCAGCACGTAGACCACCGCGAGTGCGAGGAACACGAGCGCGGACCAGCCTTCGTCGGGCAGCACCGCGGCGGCGAGGGCGGCGGCGCCGGCGAACGCGGCGTTGTAGAGCATGTCGTAGAGGGAGAAGGCACGGCCGCGGTAGGCGTCGTGGGTGTCGCGCTGCACGATCGTGTCGACGGCGATCTTCGCGCCCTGCACGCTCAGCCCCAGCAGCAGCGCGGACACCACGATCATCGCGAACGCCGGCGTGATCGCCAGCAGCCCCTGGCTCAGCGCCCCGATCCCCAGACACACCACGATCCACGCCGAGGGCCGCATCCGCTCGTGCGCCAGCGGCGTCAGCACGATCGCGAGACCGTTGCCCGCGAACGAGATGCCGGCCAGCAGTCCGAACGTGGCGAGCCCGGCGCCGGCGTCGGCAGGATCGTTGAGCAGGTTGCGTGAGATCAGGATCAGCGCGATGAAGTTGACGCCGTACAGGAACCGGTGGATCGCCATCACTCCCAACCCCATGCCCGGGGTGCGTCGGGAGATCAGGTACCGGGCGCCGTCGGCCATGTCGACGGCGGTGGCTCGCAGATCGTGGGCGACCTCGCCCCAGGTTCGTCCCCGGCCGGTCGCGGCCCGGTCCGGGCCGAGCCGGTCCTTGCCCAGCCGGAGCGCGAGGGCCGAGGCGCAGCCGAACAGCACCGCGGCCACCGCGAGGGTGAGGCCGTCCTTGAGGACGCCTGCGGGCGAGACGAACCCGATGAGGAACCCGAGCCCGGCACCGGCCACGGCGCTGACCGCGCCGAGGGTCGGCGTGAGCGTGTTGGCCATGAGGAGCTGCTCCCGCGGGACCACCCGGGGCAGGCCCGCTGAGAGCGCGGCGAGCAGGAACCGGTTGACGCCGAGCGTGACGAGCGCGAGCACGTAGACGCCCACACTCACGCCCTGCGTCACCATGATCGCCGCCAGGGCGAGCGTGAGCACCACCCGGATCGCGTTGCCGCCGAGCAGCACCTGGCGCCGCCGCCAGCGGTCCAGCAGCGGGCCCGCGAACGGCGCCACCACGGTGAACGGCAGCAGCAGGATCGCGAACGCCCCCGCCACCGCCCCGGCGGTCGCGAGGTTCTGCGGGTTGAAGAAGAACAGCGTGGCGAGCCCGGCCTGGAACATGCCATCGCCGCACTGCGAGACGAGTCGCACCGAGAACAGCTTCCGGAAGTCGCGATGGACCGCCACGGTCTTGAGGTCCGAGAGCACCGACATCTACGGGACTCCGGTCTCGGTCACATGCTGCAGGCTATCCAAGGTGGCGATGCGTGGGTTCCACGCACGTGAAGTACCCTCGCCGCAGGGCTCTACGATCGAGAGCGATGGACACGCCAGCCAGGGTGGCACGCCTGCGCCGCGGGACGACCGCGGCCGCGCTGTCGACCGCCATCGCTCTCGCGTTCCACGTGCACGCCGGCGGCGGCATGCCAGGCCCGCTGGGCGTGGCCATCCCCCTGATCCTGACCTCCCTGGTGGGGATGCTGGCCGGCGGAGCGCGACCCAACCTGGCCGGTCTGCTCGCCACTACGACCACGGCGCAGCTCCTCTTCCACACCCTGTTCGCCTTCGACTCCCCGGGCTCCGGTGCCGGGGCGCACGCTCACGGCGCCGCCGTCACGAGCCTCGGCAGCAGCGCCGCCGTGGGCGACGCGTGGATGGGGCAGATGCACGTGGCGGCCGCCGTGGTCACCGCCGTGCTGCTGCACCGGGGGGAGCTGGTACTCGGTTGGCTGCGCCGCACCGTGCAGGTGCTGGCGGGCACGCTGGTTCCCGCACAGCCGGTGGCGTCGCCGGTGCCGATCGAGCGCTCCTCGCGTCGCGTCGCGCCCGCGGCGGAGCCCGTTGCCTGGATGCTGCGCGACCTCCTCACGCGGGCACCCCGCCGCGGTCCGCCCGCGCTGCTCGGCACCTGACCGACCACCTCGACGGCGTCGACGAGACTCCTGCCGGGGTGGTGCCGACGCACGCCCGGAAGGCATCCGATGCCGAATCGCCCCGGGGCGAGCGAGCGACGTCGACCGTGGCCGGCAGCCCGTGCTGCCCTCGCGGTGGGCGCTGCTCTCGCTGCCCTTGCCCTGCTTGCTTCCCCTGCCCACGCCCACGACCAGCTGGTGGCGTCCAGTCCCACCGACGGTGAGCATCTCGACACCGCACCCGCCGAGGTCCGCCTCAGCTTCAACGGCGAGCCGTTGGAGGTGGGGACCACCGTGATGGTGACGGACCTCGACGGCGGTGATCAC
>NZ_JBMDXJ010000318.1:0-15609 GCF_048594945.1 Pseudactinotalea sp.
CCGCCGGCACGCGCTGCCGCGCCGCCTCGGCCATGGTGGTCGAGATGTCGACCCCGACGGGCGTCGCACCGGCCTCGGCGACCGCGGAGAGCAGGGTCCCGGACCCGCACCCGACGTCGAGCACGCGGAGCGGTGGTCCGAGATCGGCGGCAGCCAGGAGCGCGTCGGTGATCGGAGCGAACGCGTGGTCGACGATCCGTTCGTTCGCGACCCAACCGCTGGCGCCCGCCGTCCATCCCTGCCGCATGTCCTCGTTGGTCTCAGGCACGGCTCCATCATGCCCCAGCACCACCAGGCGATCGGGGGTCGGAACTGGACCGGCCACCGCACACCACCCACGCCGTCGGGAGTGGTGTGCGGCAGATCGTCAGCCTTGCGCGCCCTGCTGCCGGCGCCGCCGGCCACGGCGCGCCACGCCCGAGACGATCAGCGTGCCGGTGAGGAGCACCACCATCCCGATGAACGTCAGTGCCGGACCGGCCGGAATGCCGACGATCTCGCGCATCCGGGTCTCGTAGACGCGCTCGCGGTACGGGGCGTCGTCGGACGCCTGGCCGAAGGTGAAGTCGGAGATGATCTCGGCACTCGGCTCCGGAAAGTACTGGTCCAGCACCGTGAGGTACGGCTGCTCCGCGGCGATCGAGACCAACGAGTCGGCGGTCAGTGCGCCCGCCGGCACCTGGCCAGCGAAGCGCAGCTCGACCTGCCCCTCGGTCGCGGTCTCGTCGGTGCGGCGGACCTTGTGGTCGGAGAACACGTAGGTCCGCACGAACTGCGACTCGGTGGCGGCGGAGGACAGCCGCATCGGGTAGATCAGCTGCTGCGAGGCGAACGTGAGATCGATGGGCTGCAGCGCACCCTCGAGCGTGTCGGCCTCCGCGGTGAGGCGGATCGCGATGTAGTACCAGCCCTCCGAGACGTACGGCATCAGCGCGTCGGCGAGGCCGTCGCGCATCACGTAGTCGTGCGAGTCGAGCCAGTCGGCGAGCTCATTGGCATCGCTCGCGGCGAGCACCGTGACCTCCAGGTCGCCGAGCTGCTGGGTGTTCAGGACCGAGACACCGCTGTCGCCGGGCGCCCCTTGGGGTGCCCCGCCTTCGCCGGCGCCTGCTCCGAAGCCCAGGTCCGGCCACCACTCGTAGGTGATCACCTCTTCCGGCTCGATGACCTTCTCGAGCTCGGAGAACACGCTGGTCTCCGCGAGCGCGGCCTCAGCAGGTGTCGGCGTGGGGATCAGCAGTGCAGCATCGGAGCTGGTGGTGATGGCGTCCATCGAGAGCACCACACGCTCGGTCTCGCCGTCCCAGCTCAGCACCGCGTACTCCGCGCCGGCGGCCACATCCTCGCCCTCGGGTGAGACGAATCCGCCGCAGCCGCAGGCTTGGGCTGCGGGCATGATCGCGATCCCGACCATCGATGCGAGGGCTGTCACGAGCGTGAGCCCGGCGAGTTTGAGCCGTTTCATATGGGCCAAACTAGGCGCGTACGCGAGCCGGTTCGGCCGTCGATACCGAACCGAGACGTTCGGTCCGGGAATCGTGACCGAACCGTAGCCGCCCGTGCACGCGCTCTTCACGGAATACCCTAGGGGGGTACATTGGGTAGCAGGAGGCCACCATGACCGAGCATGACCACACCACCCACCGCGGCTACGAGGACGACCGCGCCGCCTACCTCAAGCGGTTGCGTCGCGTCGAGGGTCAGGTGCGCGGCATCGCTCGCATGGTCGAGGAGGACAAGTACTGCATCGACGTGCTCACCCAGATCTCTGCGGTGACCAAGGCGTTGCAGGCCGTGGGCCTCGGGCTGCTCGAGGATCACATGTCGCACTGCGTGGTCGACGCCGCCCGCACCTCGCCCGAGGCCGGTGCCGAGAAGGTCGCTGAGGCCTCGGCCGCGATCGCGCGCCTGGTCCGTTCCTGACCCGCTCACCACCTGAGGAGAACGCATGAACAGCACCGACCGCACCACCACCGTCGACGTCGAGGGCATGACGTGCGGCAACTGCGTCGCCCACGTGACCGAAGCCATCGAGGGGGTCGACGGCGTGCTCAACGTCTCGGTCGAGCTGCGCACGGGCGAGGCCTCCCCGGTCACCGTGGTAACGAACGAGCCGCTCGACGAGCAAGCCGTGCGCGCCGCCGTCGACGAGGCCGGCTACCGGGTCGCCGCCATTCACTGACCCGGCGCCCGCTCACGCAGGACACAAGAACGCCGGGAGGGCCATGCCCTCCCGGCGTTGTTGCTCCCTCTGGGTGAGGGGAGTGTTCAGGCGGCCCGCTCGACGGCGGTGGGCACCTGCGCGGTGGTGGTCACCTCGACCTTGCGCGGCTTGGCCCGCTCGGCGAGCGGGACCGTGAGGGTGAGCACACCATCGGCATACGCCGCGGCGATGCGCTCGGCGTCGACGCTCTCGCCGAGCGTGAACCGGCGGGCGAACCGGCCGACCGGGCGGCTGCGCACGAGCCAGCGGACCTCGGACTCGGGCCGGGCGCGCTCGGCACGGACGGTGAGGATGCGGCCGTCGACGTCCACGTCGATGCTCTCCGGCGTCACGCCGGGCAGGTCGATCGTGGCGACGAATGCCTCGTCGGTGCGGTACAGGTCAACGGGGCCAAGAGTCATGGGAGTCCCACCTTCGGTCAGAAGCGAGCCACCCGGGTGGCGGCTCGCGCTACGTCAGGTGTAACGCGCGAACATGCCCAAAGTTGAGCGTGGTTCACTCAAGGCGAAACCCCGACCAGTCGGTCGCCGAACCGCAGGCGTCACCGCACGCTCACGCTGACCTCCGCCGACCTCGAGATCCCGTTGGCGTTCAAGAACTCCGAGACGTACCGGTACACACCCGGCTGACGACCGGTGACCTCGGTCGCCGCTGACTGTGCCTGCGGCGTGTTGCTCTCCACGAGCTGCTCATCGATGAGATCGCCGTTCTCGTAGAGCCGGTATCGCTCCGCGTTCGTGCCCCACCACATGTTCGTGGTGAGCGTGAAGTCGGCGTCGCCGGAGTAGTTGTCATGCGAGAGCACCACCGCACCGGGCTGTGCGTGCCGAACCTCGACGGTGACATCCCTCGCTGTCGTCGTGCCGGCCGCGTTGATCAGCTCAGCCGTGTAGTGGTAGGTGCCGTTGTGACGTCCGCGTACCGGGAAGCTGATCGACTGCGGCTGCGGTGAGCGCGCGACGAGATTGCGATAGGCCAGGAGCTCGCCGTTCTCGAACAGCCGCATCCCGTGAGCATTCACGCCCCACCACAGGTCCATCGTGATGTCGTAGTTGCCGTCATCGGTGCCGTGATGGCCGTTGTCGGAGCTCAGCACACCGGCCGCCGGGGCCTGCGACGCCGTCTCAGCCGGGCCCGCAAACGCGTAGGTGGTCCGCAATGATCCGCCGTGCTCGACCCTGATCAGGTGCTGGCGGCGCGAGTCGTGCATCCTGACCCGATCGGTGACGTCCAGCGTGATCGTGCTGGTGCGGTCGAGGTCGATGTTCAGGGTGCCGGTGCCACGCTCCAGCCGGAGGCCCGTGATGTCGGTCAGCTCCACGGAGTCGCCGTAGGTGACCTCGGTGCCGTCCGAGAAGGTCAGCACGTCGCCTGGTTGAAGCAGCAGCGGGATGACGGCGCGGCCAGGATCGTCAGCCGTGATGTCCTGCACCACGTGGTCGTCGAAGAACGACAGCACCACGTGGCTGCCGTTGGTGCGATCCAGATAGGCAGCGCTGAACTCGTTCTCCAGGTTGCCCACCTGAGCGGCGGAGAGCCGCTCACCCTCCCCGTACGGCTCGGAGTAGTAGGTGCGAGCCACCTCGACGCGCGTCACCGACGAGACCTCAGGGAACGGACCCCACGCATCTTCGTCGTTGCTGTTGAGCACATAGACGAGGCCGCCCATCGTGGGGTGCCACAGCAGTCCGGGGCCCATCCGCAGCCGCTGGTACGGACCGTGGTGACCAGCGCGCCTCCCCAGCAGCGTCGTGATGTAGTACTCCGGACGCCGCACGAACAGGTAGTCGAGATCGATGCTCCCCGCTTGGCGTAGCTCGGTGAACCGATCGGACGCCAGGTAGGGCAGCGTCGCGATGGCATCCTCTCGCTCTGCCTCGCTCGGCCCCAGGGGTGCCCTGCTGCTGTGCATCCAGGTCCGAGGCGAGGTGCTCCTGCGCTGCAGCGGGACGATCGGCCCGGGATCTGACTTCCATGCCTGGCGAGCCGCGAGGATCTCGGTGTCGGTGGGGTGAAAGGCGGCCAGCACCGGGACGTGGTCGATCAGCGCCCGGCCCAGGGAGGTCCGGTCCAGCACCTCGTTGGGCTGCATCTCCTGGGTGAAGGTTGCGATACGGGCAGAGGCAGCACTCCAGTGCAGGAACCCTGCACGGTCGGGCTCCAGGACGCTGGCGTACGAGACGAACTCGGCCATGGAGCGCGCCATCTCGATCGGCTCGCTGAATCCTGCCAGGGCGCCCTCGGCCAGGTCCGGCATGGCGACGATGAACGAGTAGTCGAAGTCGTAGGCCATCGGCTCGTGGCTGTGCCCCGCATCGGAGATGCCGTGCTCCCGCAGGGTGGCCCAGCACTCGGCGACCTGGGCGGCCAGGTCGGCGTCCTCGAAGAGGTCGGCCGTCATGCTCGCACCCGCCAGGCCGGCCACGACCTGGTTCGTGTACGGCGTGGGCTGGCGCCAGTGCCCCAGCGAGCGGTCGACGAGCCACGCGCTCGACGCACGGACGGCAGACTCGATCTCCGGCAGCCAGTCCGTCAGCTCACCGGCCTCACGCAGGTATCGGTACGTGGTGGTCAGGGCCACGCTCCCGAATCCGGTCGGTGCGAGGTGCGGCACGTCCCACTCGTACTCCGACCAGGAACCGTCAGCGAGCTGACTGCTGAGGTAGTAGCCCAGCGCAGCCTCGATCCGGTCACGAAGCTTGGTGTCGGCGAAGTAGGGGTTCCACGTGCGCTCGTGTGTCAAGAACCAGGTCAGGGTGGCGACCTGCTCCATCTCGCGTGCGTTGTACGGCTGTTGCGGCGCCCGCCACCAGCCGTCCTCCATCCAGCCGTAGTAGGGGTCCTCGTCGCGGATGCTGTTGGCGATCGGCGCCACCACCGTGAGGTAGGCCGCGAAGACGTGCTCGGAGTCGTCGAACTGCGAGCGGTCCGGTTCGGAGGCCAGCGGATCGACCAGCGGCAGCACAGTGCCCTCAGATGTGGCATACGCGGACGGTGCGCTCTGCAGGCCACGGGCAGCGAAGGCGGCGATCGATGCTGCACCGACGCCAATCATCAGGGCCCGTCGGGAGAACGTGGGAAGGGTGGGATCAGGCATGGTGACTCCTTTGTCTGCTGGTGGGTTCTCGTACGCGGTCGAGGTCAGGGCGCCACAGCGGGCACCGCGGTCGTCATGGGCAACTGGTTGTCCCCTCGCTCACCCCTTCAGTCCGGTGCGAGACAGGCCTTCGACGAACTGCCGCTGAGCAAGCAGGAAGACGATGAGCACCGGGATCACGGTCAGAGCGGTCGCGCCGATCTGGGCGTTGTAGAGCGGCTCACCGTAATGATCCTGATAGCCGGTGAGGCCGAGCCCCACCGTGAAGAGATGCTCGCTGCGAAGGAAGATCAGCGGTTCGAAGTACATGTTGAACGAGACGAGGAACTTCATGATCGCCACGGCGGCGATGGCTGGTCCGGCAAGCGGGAACGCGATCCGCATGAAGAGTCCGAGCCGCCCCAGCCCGTCAAGCCGACCGGCCTCCTCCAGCTCCTCCGGCAACGAGAGGAAGAACTGCCGGAAGATGAAGACAGCAACGATCGACCCCGGACCCAGCACCGGGAGGATGATCAGCGGGACGTGCGTGTTCATCAGCCCGAGCGAGGCGACCCATCGGAAGATCGGGATGATGGTCACCTCGGTCGGGATGAACAGGCCCGCCATCAGGAACAAGAACAGCCACGACGCGAACGGAAAGCGGATACGCGCGAAGGCGTAGCCGGCGAGTGCTCCCACGACCACGGAACCGATCGTGACGAGCGCCGCGATGTACAACGAGTTCAGGTACTGCTGCGCGAACGGCTGCGCCGTGAAGATGCGTGCCACGCCGTCGAGGGTCCACTCCCTGGGGAAGAGTGCGGGTGGGATGGCAAAGATCTCGTTCGCCGGCTTGAAGGCCGAGAACACCATCCAGAGCAGCGGGTAGACGAACGGGACGCTCATGACGATGAGCAAGGCGTACATGGCGACCTTGCCGACGCGACCACGACGCCGGGCACGGCGCGAGTCTCGATCGCGATCGGGCGGGTGCTGCTGCGACGGCGCCGGTGCCGGTGCGACCGGCCGATCTGCGATGGCGGTGTCGTGATCAGACCTCATCGTGCACCCACCTCTTGCGGGTACCCCACTGCAGTGCGGCCATCACCAGGACCACGCAGAACAGCAGCACGCCGATCGCCGAGGCGTAGCCGAAGTCCTGCTGCACGAATGCGGTGCGGTAGAGCAGGTAGGAGATCACTGTCGTGGAGCGTCCTGGTCCGCCCTGAGTGAGGATCTGGATCGGCGCGAACACATCCATGGCGCTGATCATGGTGATCATCGTGACCAGCAGTACCGTGGGAGTCATCAGCGGAAGAGTGATCGAAGTCAGCACTCGGCGCGGGCTCGCGCCATCGATCCGGGCGGCTTCCTTCACGTCGGCCGGCACGTTCTGCAGGGCGGCGATGAAGAGGATCATGTTCATGCCGACGCCCTTGAAGACCTGGATGACCACCAGCGTCACCAGAGCCCAGTCGGGATCACGCAGCCAGTTCGGGCCCATGATCCCCAGCGTCGACAAGAGACCGTTGATGCCACCGTTCGAGGCGACCAGGAAGTTCCAGATCAGTACCCACGCCACCGTGGAGACGACCACCGGCGAGAAGAAGAAGGCGCGGAACGTCGTCGTGCCTGGCAGCTTCTGCACGAGCAGGAGCGCCAAGACCATCGCCAGGGTCACGTTCAGAACCATCAACATGAGTGCGAACGCCAGCGTCACGCCGAGCGAGGCCCAGACCGTGGAGTCGCTCACCAGCTGACTGAAGTTCGCGCTACCCACCCAGGAGAAGGTTCCCACCAGCGGATTCCAGTCATGGAACGCGTACCAGATCACGTAGCCGAACGGGACCAGTCCAAGTCCCAGGACACCGATGATGACCGGCGCGACGAAGGCGAGCCCGACCGCGTGGTCGATTCGTCTCAGGCGACGCGAGGAGCCACTCAGCGCCGGCCCCTCGCGTCGCCGACCGGTGGCGGCCGAGACCATCTAGTCCCCTGAGATGATCGGTTCGATGTCGGTGCAGACCTGGGCCAGCACGCTGGCAGCGTCAGCTTCTGGAGCCCAGAGCGAGTCCAGCCTGACCCGGATCGGGTCATTGATCTGGCTCATCTGCGGGTGCCCCGCCTTGGTGACGGCGTCGACCGACTGGTCGATGACCGTCGTCTGCAGCTGCTCGGCCGTGAGGTCCGGCGCGGCGTCGGCGAGCGTGTCGGTCGTCAGCAGCGAGGTGCGCGGCGGTGGGAAGAACTGGGCGAGCAGCCGGGAGCTCTCGGGACTGGTGAAGTAGGCCAGGAAGTCAGCAGCCACCTCGGGGTGATCGCTCTGGGCCAGGACGCCGACACCGCCCTGCCCCACGACCGAGACCTGGCCCGCCGGTCCGGCAGGCAGAGGGACGAAGTCCCACTCGAAGCCGTCGCCGAGCCCTGTCGACATGCTCAGCTGCGACATCATGAAGCCGACCTGTCCGGACGCGAAGTCGAACTCCTCGCCCGGCATCGGGATCGTTCCGTTCTCGTAGACCTGGGTATGGAACCAGTCGAAGAACTCCACCACGGCCGGGTCGGTGAACTGGCACTCGCTGCCGTCCGCGCTCCACGGGGTCGCTCCCCACGCCATCCACATCTGGCCCAGGGCGCCGTTCCAGTTCGTGTACGGGTCGTCGTGAGGCAGGAAGCCGGCCGCGTCGGTCGTGGAGGCGACCGCGGCGGCGGCGGTCATCATCGTGTCGTAGGTCCAGTCGCCGCTGGCGATGAGGTCCCGGGGATTCTCCTGGTCGGCGGCCGCGATCAGATCGAGGTTGACGTAGACACCGAAAGGGCTGTTCGAGAACGGGTAGCCGTACAGGCTCCCGTCTCGCGACCACAGCTCGATCGCCCCAGGGATCAGATCGTCCATCTCATACCCCTCGGTCTCGGAGAACGCCGGGGTCAGGTCGGCGAAGACGCGCGAGTCGACGAACTGGGCTGCGTAGGACTCCATCAGCCACGCCATGTCCGGGGCATCCCCGCCTGCGATCTGCGTGGTCAGTGCGTCCACGTAGGTGTCAGCGGGCATCGCATCGAACGACACACTGCTGACCAGCTCAGGATTCTCCTCGATGTAGCGGGCAGCGATCGCCTCGAAGATCTCGTGGTGTCCTTCGTTGCCGCTCCACACCGTCATCCGAAGGTCCACGGGGCCATCTGGTGCTGCGGGCGCGTTCCCGCCGCCGCCACACGCTGCTGTCAGCGCGACCGCTGCGACGGCAGCCGTCAGCACTGCCGCCCGCCTGGTTCTGCTTGGTCGGTTCATGATCTCTCTCCTCGTAGCGTCGTTGCTGGGCTTGGGTACCCGTCATCTGGGCTCGGCCGTGAGCGCACTGCCGCCGCGCGGCATCAGTGCGCTTCCGTCCGAGATCAGCGGGCTGTCAGTAGGGGTGTGCGCCCTCCGGCCAACGCAGCTGCGCACCGGTGGCGGTCAGCTCGTGCTGGAATTCGGTGAGGACGTCGGGCCGCTCCTGCACCTCGTGCGGGGTGCGGGATCGGGCGAGACAGTAGGCCGCGAGGTGCCCTGCCGCCTCCCCGATGTTCCACTCGACCGGGTGCAGCCGGTAGCAGCCGTTGGTGATGTGCGTGGTGCCGATGTTCTTGTTGGCGGCGATCAGATTCGTCATGCGCCGCGGCAGCAGTGCACCGAGCGGGATCTCGAAGGGCGTGGAGGGCACGTCGATGTAGGTGTCGCCACCGGTGGAGGGATGCAGATCGATGCGGTACATCCCCACGCCGACCGAGTCCTCGTACCGAGTGGCGCCGCGATCACCGCGAACGGCATACGACACATCGTTCTCTGTGACCGTGGTGACCGCCCGGATCCGGCGCGACTCCCGGTGGTAGACAGCCTGGGCGAGCCCATCGCGCGTACCCATCACATCCGGCCGCAGCCGCAGGCCGGGAAAGCCGGTGCCACCATCCTCGCGGGGCGCCTCGGTCTGCATCCAGTACAGCATCGACAGGCTCAGCTGCCGGGCATCGGCGATGCGGCGCTCGGCCTCCTCGGGCTCGACATCGAGCACGGGCGCCAGGAAGTAGTCGATGCTCGGCCAGTTCACCAGGCAGATGTCGCTGCTGTAGTGGCCAGGCTCGAACAGGCTGGCCGCAGCGATACGGCGGAACGTCCACAAGTTGCCGTCACCGGGATTCTGGGACTGGTCGGCCCTGACCGCCAGGGCGTCGTCGCCAGGATTCGGGGTGAAGGTCCGGGTGTCCATCTCCAGCGTGCGCGGGCTGGGTGCCGTCCAGGACAGCAGGTTCGCACCGTTCCAGGCCGCTGGGCGGTAGGAGCTCCAGAAGTCGTATCGTTCGGGTCTGTCAATCGTGTGGTCGCCCTCGACGTGCTCGACGACGAAGCAGACGCTGAGTGCCTGCACGTTGTCCGGCTGCGCCTGCGCGGGGGCGCTCGGCTCACCCGTCTCCGCGGCGGACTCGAACCCCGTCACATACTCGGTACCGGTCAGGGGAAGCAGCTCCCCCGTCTCGGTCGCGTCCACCACGTACCTGGCAGCCACGGTGATGGTGGCCCCGTCCCCCAGGACCGAGGTGAGCGTCACCGAGGTGATCGCGTCTCCGTCGACACTCGCCGCCATCGGGCGGACCCGCTCCAGGAGTCTGATCCGCCCCGAGGACCGCCAGGGTGCGAGCATCTCCTCGAGAGCTGCCAGCGCTACCCGAGGCTCGTGGCAGAGCTTGGAGACCCAGCCGGCACCGGGGTTCAGCTCCGGCCACGCCCTGGCTTCCGGGCGCAGCGGGTAGGTGCGGCGGTACGCGCCTCGGATTCCCTCGCGCAGCCGCCGGTAACGCTCGCTCGCACCGAACTGCTCGATCCAGGGATGCTCGTCCGGCGGCACAGCCTGGGACGTGAGCTGACCGCCGATCCACGGGTGCTCCTCGGTCAGCACCACGGTAGCGCCCCGCTCCGCGGCAGCGATCGCCGCCGCGATGCCGCCGAGGCCGGCTCCGATCACCACGACGTCTGCGCTCATCTCGTCAGAGCTCACGCACTGTTCCATTCTCTCTCGGGGCTGCTGGCAGCCGGTCGGTGGGTCCACCTGGATCTCGCGGCGGGGTGAGCGTCTCACCGGCCACCTCGGTGCACTCCAAGAGCTGGTGCAGGTCGGTGGCGCCGTGCTCGTCACGGCTGCCGTCGGTCCCCGCCAGTCGCGAGAGCAGCAGCAGAGCGCGCGCACCCATCTGCTCACGGGGGATCGTGAAGCCCGACCAGAGGGTCGGCCCGGGCAGGCGATGGTGCGGCTGTCCCAGCAGCAGCACCGACAGGTCGTCAGGAACACGGATGCCCATCCCGGCCAACGCTCGGCACAGCTCGTCCGGGTCGACCTCGGGTGCCAGCAGCATCGCGCTCACGCGCCGCTCAGCGATCTCGGCCGCGGTCTGCACAGGATCGGCGGGCGCGATGAGTTGCGTCGGCAGGCCCCGCTCGGCCATCGATGCCCGGTACCCGGTCAGCCGATCGAAGGTCGGCTGGTCGGTACCTGTCGGTCCGACGTAGCCGATCCGTCGGTGCCCCAGGTCGGCGGCACGGTCGGTCGCCCGCTTCGTGGCCCTCAGGTAGTCAGCTCCGACGTAGGGCAGCCGCCCACCCTCGCTCTCCCGCCGTCCGACGAACACGAACGGATAGTTGGTGTCCAGCAGGTGCTGCAGCTCAGCGCGTTCCTCGTGCTGCCCCAGCAGCAGGCAGCCATCGGCTATGCCGAGCCGCTGCCAACCGCTGCGGGTGAGACGACGCGATCCCTCGACCACCCTGGCGCTGGTGAACAGCAGCAGGTCCACGCCGATCTGCTCGGCGGCATGCTCGATACCCACCAGGAACGGTCCATAGAAGTCACGTCCACCACGCGGGAAGGTCGCCTCGTAGGTGAAGACACCCAGGATCTGGTTGTGCCCGCCGGCGAGCCGCTGCGCCACCGGGTTCGCCGAGTACCCGGTGATCCGGATCGCGTCGAGCACGCGCTGGCGGGTCTCCTCGCTGATCCGCACGCCGCTCGGTGTGCGGCCGCTGAGAACGAAGGACACGGTCGCCTGGCTCACGCCCGCGAGCGCGGCGACATCCGTCTGCGTCACGCGGTGCCTCGGCATCGATCCTCCTCGACCGTGACTGGTAGCCATCTCGTACGAGACAGCCTGGTCGCACCGGGGCAGCCGGACAACGGGATTATGCGCATTATTAGCAGCCCAGCACGCGATCACGCCCACGAGCAGCGCTCAGGCGCCGCCCGAGAGGGCGTCGAGGTCCGTCTTGTCAGTCCGCGCTGACCGCCCGACCACGGCGTGGCGTCAGCCGCGCAGCTCCGCGACGACCTTCGCCACCCGACGCGCGCGGGTATCCTCGGCCTTCGCCTGCCCGATCGGCTCGGCGAGGCAGCGCTGGTTCGAGTAGGAGAGCGCGGCCCAGGCCTGCGCGAGCGCCGGCTCCGCCTCGAACGCTTCCGCGAGTTCCGCTGGCAGCTCGACCACGCGCGGCGCGACATCGAGCTCGACCTCCACCTCGTAGGTGCCGCCAGGCTCGACCGCCGCCGGCTCGCGGTGCGCCATGGCGACGCCGAGCCAGTACTCGCCACCCATCGCCGCGATGGACGACCGGTACGTGTAGCCGTTGAGGGTGACGGTCACCTTGGGGCGCTTCCCTCCGGCCAGTCCGGCCACCACCCTCTCCGGCACCCGAAACCCGGCCGTGTTGCCACCGGTGCTCTCCAGCTCTGCGGTGAACTTCATCCGACTAGCATCACAGGCCGACGGCGCCTGCGGGCTCAGTACGGTGGTGTGAGTCCTTCGATCCATCGGAGGTGCGTGACGTTCGTCGTGAGCAGGTCGGCACCGATCAGGATCGCGGTGGCAGCGATACATCACGCGTTCATCGACGGCGGCTCCGCAGGCCTCGCAGTACTCGCCCGATCGTGGTGGCCGGCGCCCCGAGGAGCTCGAGCACCTCGGACCGGGCGCCGTCGATCAGCTCGCGAGCAGCACGCTCGGCCCGGTCGGGATCCTGCGCACCGATCGCCTCGGCGATCTCCTCGTGCAGGGCGAGGACCTCGTCGGAGATCTCGTGCGGGAGCGTGCCGAGATCCTCGCGCGCCCGGAGCAGAGCGGCGAACGTGCCCTCCAGCCGCACGAATGCGGCGTTGCCGCTCGCGTGGAGCAGCCGGGAGTGGAACTCGACGTCGGCGGCCGTGAACCCGGCGAGATCACCGCGCGAACCGAGGCGCCGCATCGTGGTCGCCAGCTCGGCGAGCGCCGCCAGGTCGGTGGCGTCGGCGTGCTCGCAGCACAGCCGCGCCGCACGAGGCTCGACGGCGGCCCGCAGCTCCTCGAGGTCGCTCACCACAGCGAGTCGGTCAGGCCCCTGCACGCGCCAGCCGATCACGTCGGCGTCGAGCGCGTCCCAGCGCTCCGGCGGCAGCACGCGGGTGCCGATCCGCTGCTTCGGCTGCACCAGCCCCTTGGCCTCGAGCACCCGAAGCGCCTCGCGCACCACCGATCGCGAGACGCCGTGCCGCTCGGCGACCTCCTCGGGCACGACCTGAGCGCCCGGCTCCAGCTCCCCGGCCGCGATCCTGCGCCCGAGATCGGCCACCACCGGGTGCTGGCGGTCAGCCACGTGCGTCTCGAATCGCCACGAGCAGGGACGCCACCGCCGCGGCAGGGTCGTCTGCCCGGGTCAGCGAGCCGCCCACTCCCACAGCGGCAGCCCCGGCCCGCACCCACGCGGGCGCAGACTCGGCACTGACCCCACCGGTCGGCACGCACCGCAGGTCGGGCATCGCCTCCAGCATCCCGGCGAGCGCCGAAGGACTCCAGAGGTGAGCGGGGAAGATCTTGACCAGGTGCGCTCCCGCGAGCTGCGCCGTCGCCATCTCGCTCGGGGTGAGGCAGCCGGGCAGGGCCACGAGGTCGTGCTCGACGGCGAATCGCACCACCTCGAGATCCAGCAGCGGACTCACGAGGAAGGTGGCACCGGCCGCATGAGCGTCGCGCGCCTGGGCGAGGGTGCGCACCGTCCCGGCCCCGACGGCGGAGCCCGCCTTGGTCAGTGCCTCGATCGTCTCGAGCGCGCCGGGGGTCGTGAGCGAGACCTCGACGGCGGCCAGTCCAGCGTCGAGGAAGGTCCGGGCGGCCGCGTGGCCGGCCTCGGCGGTGGCGGCGCGGACGATGCCGACCACGCCGTGGTCGGTGATCGCGGCGAGCGTGGCGTCTGCGGTCATCGGGCGACCTCCTGGGATCCGGCGAGAAGCCTGTCACGGGTGGCGGCGTCGGGCAGGCCCGGGGTGTCGCCACGGGTGCCGACCACGCAGGCGGCGACCGCAGCAGCTTCGCTCAGGCGGCGCTCGGGGTCGACATCGCGCAGCCAGGCGCTCAGCCAGCCGGCAGCGAAGGCATCGCCTGCCCCCACCGGATCCACGACGTCGCGCACGGTGAGCGCGCCTGCCGCCCACGTTGCGGTCGCGTGACCTTCCCGCCCACGTGGGAGCGCGCGGTCGCGAGCTGCTGCGGGCGTGTGGCTCTCGGTGGCGCCGCGCGCGCCGTCCTTGAGGACCACCACGCCGACGCCGTGGCCGTGCCCCCACGTCACCGGGTCCTCGATGCCGACCGAGGCCGCGTCGTCGGCTCCGATCAGCAGAGCGTCGCTGAGGCCGGCGAAGGTCTCGACGATCTCGCGCCACCGCTCGGCATCCGCCAGCCGCATCCGCACATTGGGGTCGAAGGCGACCATCACGCCGGCCTCGCGGGCCGCGCGGGCAGCAGCGAGCGCGGTCTCGTGCGCTGTCGCCGAGATCGCTGCCGTGATCCCGGTCAGGTGCAGCACGCGCGCGGCGCGAATCTGCTCGAGCGGCAGGTCGCCGGGCGCGAGGCGGGTCGCCGCGCTGCCGGCCCGGTGATAGTCCACGGAGATGCCGTGGCCGAGCGTGTCGCGCAGGATCAGCCCGGTGGGCGCTGTGTCATCGAGCGCCACAGCAGTGACGTCGATGCCCTCGCCGCGGAGGTCTCGGTAGATCCGGCGCCCGAGGCGGTCCTCGCCCAGGCGCGACACGAACGCGACACCGTGACCGAGGCGTGCCAGCCCGACCGCCACGTTCGACTCGGCACCGGCGTACTGCTGCTCGTAGGCGGCCGCCTCGCCGAGCGGGACACCTTCGGGCGCGAGCAGCAGCGCCATCACCTCGCCGATGGTCACGACCTCGCACTGGGACACGTTGGCCACTATAGTCAGACTATTCGACGAGAGAGGTCGTGACGCCGTGAAGATCGCGCGCATCGAGACGTTCCTGGTGGCTCCCCGCTGGCTGTTCTGCCGCATCGAGACCGACGACGGCGTGGTCGGCTGGGGCGAGCCGGTCGCCGAGGGCAGTGCTGAGGTCGTGCGTACGTGCGTGCACCAGCTGGGCGAGCTGCTCATCGGGCAGGACCCGCTGCGTATCGAGGACCACTGGCAGACGATGACCCGGTCCACCTTCTACCGCGGCGGCGTGATTCTCGCGAGCGCGGTCTCGGGGCTGGATCAGGCGTTGTGGGACATCGCCGGCAAGGTGCGGGGTGCCCCGGTGCACGAGCTGCTCGGTGGCCCGGTCCGCGACAAGGTGCGGATCTACGGGTGGGTCGGCGGCGAAGACCCCAGCGAGGTCTCCGATGCCGTCAGCGCCCAGGTCGAGGCGGGACTCACCGCCGTCAAGATGAACGCGGGCGCGTACCTCAAGCCGATCGTGGACCAGTCGCAGATCGACGCGGTCGCGGCCAACGCCGCCGCTGCGCGCGCGGCGCTGGGGCCCGAGGGGGACTTCGGGATCGACTTCCACGGCCGGGTCAGCCGCCCGAGCGCGCCGCGACTGCTGGCGGCGCTCGAGCCGTACAGCCCGATGTTCGTGGAGGAGCCGCTGGTGCCGGAGCAGTCCGCGTTCCTGGGCGGCCTGGTCGAGCGCACCTCGATCCCGATCGCCACCGGTGAGCGGCTCTACTCCCGCCAAGAGTTCCTTCCGGTGCTGCAGCAGGGCGTCACCGTGGTGCAGCCCGACCTGTGCCACGCGGGCGGCATCTCCGAGGGCCGCCGCATCGGCGCGCTGGCGGAGACGTTCGGCGCGCTGCTCGCACCCCACTGTCCGCTCGGCCCGATCGCGCTGGCGGCGAGCCTGCAGGTCGACTTCGCCACTCCGAACTTCCTCATCCAGGAGCAGAGCCTCGGCATCCACTACAACGTGGGCAACGATCTGCTCGACTACCTGGTCGATCCGGCGGTGTTCGCGTTCACCGACGGCCACGTCGCGCG
>NZ_JBMDXJ010000319.1:0-6081 GCF_048594945.1 Pseudactinotalea sp.
CACCCCCACACACGCCCCGGGTCCGCACAGCCGCGGACCGGGACCAACACACAGAGGAGACAACCCGTGTCACAGATCCGCATCGGCCGCCGCCGACTACTCCAAAGCACCCTCGCCCTCGGCGGACTCGCCGCCCTCGGCAGCAGCCTGACCGCCTGCTCCAACGAAGGCCGCGGCGATGGCGGCTCCCAAACCGAGAACAACGCCGTCACCCTCCCGACCTTCACCCCCTACGCCGGCTTCACGCCCGACCTGGTAGGCGAGAACGGCGTCACGGACACGATGCTCACCTATCCGGCGAACCCGGAGGCCGTGACCGACGGGCCTCCTGGCGACGGGCAGGATTTCGGTGCTTTCGCGCTGACCAACACCCCGGTCCCGCCGTCGATGGATCAGAACGCGTTCTGGCAGGCGCTCAACGAGAAGCTCGGCGCCACGATGTCAGTCTCGCTGGTCCCGAGCGGCGACTACACCGACCGGTTCCAGACCACAGTGGCCGGCGACCGCCTGCCCGAGCTCTTCACGTACTGGCCGAAGGGGATTCCGGGGCTGCCGTCGCTGCTGCGCGAACGCGCCGCCGACCTCACCGACCTGCTCTCCGGCGACGCCGTCGCGAACTACCCCTTCCTCGCCGCCATCCCCACCGACAGCTGGCGGTCGACGGTCTACGGCGGGCGCATCTACGGCGTCCCGATCGCCCGAGCCGCCCAGAGCAGCGTGGTGCTCTACGGACGGTTCGACCTGCTCGCCGAGCTGGGCATCGAACCGAACCCCAGCTCCTGGGACGACCTGCACAGCCTCTTCGCCGAGGTCACCTCGTCAAACACCTGGGCACTCGCGAACGTGCCGCTGCAGATCATCCGGCAGTCCTTCGGCATCCCGAACGGGTGGTCGATCGGTGAGGACGGCACCTGGACCAGTGCGAATGAGCACGAGGCGCAGCTCGATGCCCTCGAGGCTGGCCGCAAGCTCGTGGAGGATGGTCTCGTGCACCCGGACACCACATCCGCGGACAACCAGCAGCGCCAGTCCTGGTCGGTCGCCGGCACCACGTGGTTCCTCGAGGACACGTTCAGCGCCCGCCCCGCGTTCACCAACATGACCAGCGAGGCGGTCGACCTCGACGTCGTGCTGCCGCCGCTCGCCGGCGGTGGAGGCATGGCCGACATCTGGCTCGCAGCGCCCACGCACAACGTCACCGGGATCAGCCTCAAGGCCGCAGACCGTGCCGAGGCGATGCTCGACGTGCTCAACTGGCTCGCCGCCCCGTTCGGCAGCGCCGAGCACCTCTTCAAGGTCTACGGACTCGAAGGCGTCCACCACGACATCGTCGACGGCGAGCCCGTGCTCACCGACAAGGGCAAGAGCGAGACCAAGCTCGGCATCGACTACCTCGCGCAGGGCCCGTTCGTCTCCTACCTGCCCGGACACGCCGACGTCGCCCAAGCGATGTACGACGTGCAGGTCGAGGCGATCCCGACGGCGATCGCGAACCCTGCCGCCACGCTGTTCAGCGAGACCGAGTCGCGCAAGGGCAGCCAGATCGGCGATGCGCTCACCGACCTCGGTGTTGACATCCTGCACGGTCGTAAGCCGGTGTCTGCGTGGACCGAGGGTGTCGAGACCTGGAAGAAGGGCGGTGGCGACGCGATGCGTGATGAGTTCGAGCAGGCGTACGCCGAGAACGAGGGCTGAGCACCGCCGTCGAGATCGCGGTTTCGGGTCCAGATCGCGCATCCAGAACAGCGATCTCGACCCATGACCGCGATCTCGGCGGCGAGCGTGCGCGAGGAAGATGGTGAGGGAGGACGATGTCGCAGCCGTACCTGCTGCTGACCTTGGACGACCGCACGGTGGACCACTGGTTCGCCCACCGCGGCGTGCTCGAGGAGGCCGGGGCGTACGCGACGTTCTTCGTCTCGCGCGCCGACCAGCTCACCGAGGACGAGACGACCATGTTGCAGGTCCTTCAGCGTGACGGTCACACGATCGCGAGCCACGGTCTGCGCCATCGCGACGCCCCGCAGTACGTGGCCGAGCATGGTCTGACGGCGTATCTCGAGAACGAGATCGAGCCCTCGATCGCGGCTCTCGCGGAGCGTGGCCTGGGACATCGTGACTTCGCCTTCCCGTTCGGTCGGCACGATCCGACGATCGACGGCGCTCTCGTGGCCTCCTTCTCCTGGCTGCGCGCGACGTCACCGCGGCACACCGACGAGCGCGCCACGGAGGTGCTCGTCGATCTCGGGGCGAACGACTGCCCACGGGTGCTCTCGGCGCGGGGAATCGATGTCGGCCGTGGCGGGCGAGCCAACCCCGACGACAGTGCGGCGCTGCTCACCGTCCTCGACGAGGCGGCAGACACGGGCGCGAGCGTGTGCCTGTTCGCCCACGACATCGCCGAGTGGGACCAAGGGCTGGCACAGGGGCACAACTTCATCACGCCCGCGCGGTTGCGACAGGTGCTCGCCGCCGCCCAGGAACGCGGCCTGAGCGCCGTCGGCTGCGGGGTGTTGCCCGACTGAGCCGCGGCTCCGATTCCGGTGAACGACCTCGACACGCACAGCCGATCGCACACTCTGACAACAAGGAACCATGCCTCACGACGTACGGGCGAGCACGCCCATGACCGCCGTCAGCCTCACCCCGGACTGGGACCGGGTGCGCAGCCGCGTCGCCCATCCCGGCTGGGCCGCCACCACGCTCGCCTCGGTGCGCGAAGACTTCGAGCACTGGCGCAGGCACCTGCAACTGCCAGGCCCGGACAGCGTCAGCGCCTGGACGCACCACTACTTCTGCGACGATGACGGCGCCCCGCTCGGCTTCGACCCCGACAGCCCGGCCGCACACCGGTGCACGGAGTGCGGCCGCACCTACACGGGGGAGCCGTGGGACGGCGGCTGGCGCACCCGGATGCACAACGCGGCCGCCTCGCAGGCCGTCCGCGCAGCGCTGCTCGCGCGAACCGCGCCCGACGAGGAGAGCGAGGCCACCGCCGTCGGCGTTCTCACCGAGATCCTCACGCACTACGCGACCCACTACGGCTCCTACGAGCTGCACGGCGTGAACGTGGGCAAGGGGCGCGTGACACCGCAGAACCTGGACGAATCGGTGTTCACGATCGGGCTGCTGCGCTCGGTGCGGTGGGCGGGACCATTGCTGCCCGAGTCGGTGCACGCAGCGATGCGCGGCTTCGCCGGCGAGGTGGCGGCCGTGCTGGAGCCGCAGCTCGGGATGATCCACAACATCCACTGCTGGATCGTCGCGGCGCTGGCTGAGTGCGCGGTCGTGACTGGCGACGCCGCACTGCTGGAGACCGCGACGCACGGGCCGTTCGGTGCCCGGCAGCAGCTGCTCCAGGGGATGCACCCCGAGGGGCTGTGGTTCGAGGTCAACCCGCACTATCACTTCTATACGGTCAACGCGCTGCTGTCGTTCCTCGAGGCCGCAGGGCCGGAGGCGCTGGCGGGCGAGCCGGCGGCCAGGCTGCTGCGCGCGGTCGAGGCGCCGGCCGAGCTCGCGTACTCGGACGGCCGGATCCCTGCCTACGGCGACGGCTGGCCGAACAGCTTCCTCGGCACCTTTGCCCAGACGGCCGAGGTCGCCGCCGCATTGCTGCCCGGTGCCGGGCCTGCGCTCGCGGCGCGCTACCTGGACGATCGACCCGCGCACGTGCAGGTCTGGTTCGGCGCCAACCACGTGGACGGCACCTCCCCGGAGCGGATCGGTCGCTACACCGTGGGTGCTGTGGTCTTCGGCGCGGACTCCCTGCCGGAGCCCGACGACGGCGACCCGCCCTCGTTCGTGTGGCCAGGACCTGGGATCGGGGTACTTCGGGCGCCAGGCGTACGGGTCGCGATGCGGTTCGGACCCGACGCGGGGTGGCACGACCACCACGACAAGCTTGCCGTGGACGTGGAGTGCGGCGACTGGCGCAGCCTGGATCTCGGCACCACCGGTTACGGCAGCGACGTCACGGTGTGGATGCGGTCCCAGGTGGCGCACAGCGTGCTGATCGTCGGGGAGGCGCCGCAGCCGAAGCACGCGGGCGAACTCGTGCACGGCGATGCGCACTCGCTGATCGCACGCAGCGCGTGGAACGACGCCGAGGTGACCCGGAGCCTGCAGCTGAACGACGCCGGCTGGACCGACGAGGTCACGGTCACCTGTGAACCCGGCACTGCGCTGGAGTGGGTCTTCCACGGCGACGGCCGCGTCCTCGCCGAGGATGGCCCGAGCCTCGAGCTGCCCGACGACCAACTCGGTCACGGCTGGCTCACCGAGGTGCGGGCGCTGCCGGTGGCGGATGGTGTCGTGTCGCTCACCTGGGACCACCCGGACGCCCCGCGGCTGCGACTCGCGCTGCCGCCGGGATGGACTGCCTACCGCGCCGAGGCGCCTGCCAATCCCAACGGGCTGCCACTCGGTGTGGTCGGCGCGCGTGGGCCCGCCGGCGCGACGACGACGGTCCGCGCGAGCTTCGAGGCCACCGGGGCGTCGTCATGAACGCGGACCTCGCGACCGCCTCGATGGCGACCCTGGACACCTGGTGGGACCCGGACCTGAACCTGCTCACCGATCCGCCTTCGGGCGAGCCGCCGCAGCGCACGCGCGTGCGTGAGAGCGCCCTGTACGCCCTCGGTCTGCTTGCGCGTGATGCTGCCGGCGATCACGACCGCGCCGTGCAGGTATTGCATGCCGTGCTGGCGCACCAGTTGGACCAACCCGGCGCCGCGTGGCACGGCACATGGTTGCGGTTCCCCGAGGAGCCCGTGCCGGACCAGACGTCGCGCGAGTGGCGCGACTACGACCCCAACTGGCGCGAGTTCATCGGCTGCACGCTGCTGCTCGCGCTCGACACCGCGGAGGACCGGCTGCCCGTCGATCTCGTGGCCGGGATCGATCGTGCGCTCGACCTCGCGGTGGCGGGCAGCCTCGCCCGCGGGGTGTCACCGCTGTACTCGAACATCGCGCTGATGGCGGCGTTCCTGCAGCACGCCGTCGGGCGGCGGCGCGGCGACGCCGCGACCGCCTCCGCCGGCGTCGACCTGATGCGGCAGGTGCTCGACGCCTTCGAGGAGCACGGGGCGTTCGAGGAGTACAACTCGCCCACCTACTACGGCATCGACCTCTACGCGCTCGCCCTCTGGCGCCGCTATGGAGCCGAGCCGGCCACGCACGAGCGAGCCTGCGCCGTCGAGATCGCGCTGTGGCGCGACATCGCGGCCCACCACCACGCCGGGCTGCAGAACCTGGCCGGACCGTACGACCGCTCGTACGGGATGGACCTCCGGGACTACTCGGGTGCCGTCGGCTTGTGGTTGTGGCTGGCCCAGGGGCGGCGCGGCGAGGTCTACCCCGACCTCGACCGACCCCACCAGCACCAGTGGGACCTCGGGCTCGGGCCGTCGGTGGCGCTGCTGGGGCTACCCGAGCTGCCGCCGGACGTGCTCGGCGAGCTGGAGGCGTTCAGCGGGCCGCGCACGGTCGAGCAGCCGATCGACGGCCGCAGGGTGGCGCGCAGCGTGCTCGAGGAGAACCTCATCGTCGGCGCCGAGCACGTCGGGGGCGACCGCGGCAACCTGCACGACCAGTTCCACCCCCTGACTGCGCACTGGCGGTTGCCGGG
The DNA here is from genome assembly GCF_048594945.1 of Pseudactinotalea sp. NCBI lineage: Bacteria > Bacillati > Actinomycetota > Actinomycetes > Micrococcales > Cellulomonadaceae > Pseudactinotalea > Pseudactinotalea sp. Next base: position 5,630 of record NZ_JBMDXJ010000319.1, read on the forward strand.
CGGCGTGGGCTGGCTGCGCCTGGTCAGCACGCTCACCATCGACGTGACGGCCGAGCGTGCCGGCGACGACGCCGTGGACGTGGGACTTCGATGGTCCGACGGCGGTGAGCTCGCCTTCCAGGTGCGTGCACCCGGGATCGATCCGGCGGCGATCTCAGCCGAGCGGTGGGAGCTGCCAGGGCTGACCGTGGCGATGGAGACTGCCGCAGAGCTCGAGCGAGTGGAGTCCGCGTCCGATGGCACGTGGTGGCTGCACTACGTGGCCGCTGCGGGCGTCGAGGGTGGCGCGGACCTCGCGCTGTCCTGCCCGGATCAGGCCCGCTCACGCTGATGCCCGCGCCCATGCTGTGGCCGGCCATCGCCCATCGCCGGCGAGTTCGTACCTCCGGCATGAGTTCGTACCCCCGCCGGTGCGAACTCGAGCCGTGCGTACGAACTCGTGGAGCGTGCAG
>NZ_JBMDXJ010000032.1:0-6021 GCF_048594945.1 Pseudactinotalea sp.
GAGCGGAACGTGAGTCTCGACAACATCCACCGCCTGGCGGACGCGCTGAGGTGCGCGCCGGGCGACCTGTTCTAGCCCCAGCGCCCTCCCGAAGGACAACTGGTGCAGGATGTAGCCATGCCGCCCGAGGACGACCTTGCAGAGACCGTGGACCGCATTCTTGGCCAGGGTCGCGAGTGTGAGTGGATCGAGTTCAAGGAGAACAACGACGATCCACAAGAGATCGGCGAGTACATCTCGGCCCTCGCGAACTCCGCTGCCCTAGAGGGGCGAACGCGCGCATACCTCGTGTGGGGGATTCGCGATCGTGACCACGCGGTAGTTGGTACGACCGTCGATCCATCGAACGCTCGGGTGAAGCAGGAAGAACTGACGAATTGGCTGACGCGACAGCTTCAGCCTCACGTCTACTTCTCCTTCAAAGAGGTCAGCTATCTCGGTGAAAGACTCGTACTGATGGAGATCGCACCCGCGTCCGAACGGCCGATTCGATTCGGTACCGATGAGTACATCCGCATCGGGAGTTACAAGAAGAAATTGCGTGACCACCCCGACCACGAGAGTCGATTATGGCGCTTTTTCGACGCCACTAGCTATGAGTTGGGTGTGGCACTCGACAACCAGAGCCTTGAATCGGTAACGGAGCTTCTCGACTATCCAGCATACTTCCACGCCATGCGCCTTCCTCTTCCAGAGACGCGCTCACTGATTATCGAGGCGCTGGAGAGTGAAAAGTATATTCGACATGACACCAACAGTGGTTGGTGCATCACGAACCTCGGCGCCATACTGTTCGCTCGTGATATGTCGCGCTTCCCACGGCTTTCACGCAAGGCCACTCGTGTCATCGAGTACAACGGAACGACTCGAACCTCGACTCGCCGGGAACAGGAGGGGGTCCGCGGCTACGCGGCCGGCTTCGCTGGACTAATGGGCTATGTGCAGGATTCGCTACCCGAGCGCGAGTCGATCAAGGGCGCAGTGCGCGAGACGCACACGATGTACCCGGAACTCGCACTACGAGAACTGCTTGCGAACACGCTCATTCATCAAGACCTGAACCTTGGAGGGACTGGGCCGACCGTAGAGATTTTTGACGACAGGATCGAGTTCACCAACCCAGGTAAGCCGCTCGTTGCGCCGGAACGCTTCATCGACTCGCCGCCCCAATCGCGAAATGAGAATCTTGCTTCGGCTATGCGCCGGGCGGGGCTTTGTGAAGAGCGGGGCAGTGGGTGGGACAAGATCGCATCGACAATCGAGGTTTCCCAACTTCCCGCACCATTAGTTGAGGTCACTGACGTACATACCCGCGTGGTCATGTTCGCGCACCGCCCGTTAAGCGCGCTAGACGGCGAATCGCGGTTACGCGCCGTCTACTTCCACGCGGCACTGCAGTACGTAAGCCGCACCCCCATGTCGAACTCCACATTGCGCCAGCGCCTTGGCCTGTCTGACCGACAGGCTGCGCAGGCATCGCGGCTGATCCGCGAGACACTTGACGCGGGACTCATCGTCCCGCTCGACCCAGCCGCAGGGCCGAAGGCGATGCGCTACGTCCCCTTCTGGGCCGACCCTCAGCGACAGTCCCTTGCTTGACCTCCATCTGCACCGTTGGCCGAGGTAGCACGGCCACGACGCCCTGACCTGCGGAAACGCCGAGCAGCTTTACTTGACTCGGATCTGCGGGGCAGCGAAGAGTCCGCGTCAGGCGACACGGTCGAGCACTGCCTTGACGGACCCAGGCAGCCAGCGCTTGCCCCGGCCAGGCAGCGGAACGGCCTCAGCGTTGAGCCCGTCCGCGATCGCCCGCAGCGATGCGCCCTGCTCGCGCTCCGCGACGATCCGCGCCTCGACCTCGGCAGGTAGCAGGACAGGCGACCCCAGTCGGACGCCCTTGGCCTTGGCAGCGGCGAGACCCTCCCTCGTGCGCTGGCCGATGATGCGGCGCTCCCACTGCGCGATCGAGATCATGATGTTGGCGACCAGGTCCCCGGACCGCGGGGTGGTCTCGATGCCGAGGTCGAGTGCGACCACCGCCCAGCTCTGCTGGCGCGCCTTGTCCATCAGCGTCGCGAAGTCGGCGACCGAACGGCTGAGCCGGTCGAGCTTGGACACCACCAGCACCTGCTCCTCGCCAGCCTGGAGCGCCCGTAGAGCCTCCTGGAGACCTGGCCTGGTGGTATCCCGCCCGGACCTGCCGGCGTCGTCGTAGAACGTCACCTGCCACCCGCGACGGCTGGCCTCTGTCTCGATCGCTGCGCGCTGCGCGTCGATGCCGTACTCCTGGTCGGCAGTGGACACGCGGAGGTACCCGGCGACGTTCATCGGTTCGCCTCGGCCAGGTGCCGGTCGCCAGCGGCGCGCGCTGCGTCCTGGGTCGCGAAGCCGAGCGACTTCCACCCGCAGCGGCAGCCCACCTGCCAGATGCCAGGGCAGCGGGACTCGGTGGTGGTCATGTGGACCTGCACCGGTCGACCGACCTTGGTCACCGTCGAGACCTGCACCGGCGCGGCCTCGCCGTCGTCCCAGATGACGTTGATCGCCGTCGCACCCGCGACCTGGATCACCGTGCCGCGCCGTCCGTCGCGCTCGACCCTCTCGCCCACGTTCATGATTGCCTCTCCTCGTTCGCCGTCTCACATGTTGAGACCGGATCGAGTCGAGATCGAATCCGAACAAACGTTCGATGTCAAACAGCCGCTCGACAACTTGACGGTCGGAGCGTGTAGATGGCCCTGAGAGCCTCGTACCGGGCTACCCCGGATCGACCTCCAGCAGCTCGGCCAGCCACGCCCTCTCGGCCCTCTGCACGCTTCTGTCGCCGGTTGGCCGCGCGTGGGCCGCCTCCCAGACGAGGTCGATCGCGCGGTCGAACTTCTCGACCGGCAGGTCGGCTTCCAGCAGCACGTCCACGACCGCAGGCAGGTAGCGAGGACGCGCGTGCCGACGCTGACTCAGCAGGAAGATGAGGACGTCGTTCGTGGGATCGCTAGAGCGTCTCTGTCGTAGGAGACGCGCGTCGATCGGCTCTGTCGCAGCCCTACCCAAGGCTGGCCCCCAGCCGCATGGGTTGCATCCCCGTAGTGCGTCGAGCCGTCGAGCCGTTCCGGGGGTCCAGATATAGATATCTGGAACCACCGGAACAACTCACTCGACCTGTTCCGGAACACCTCGGAACGACTCGGAACGGCTCGTGCAGACCGTTGAGTTTCCAACGGATCGAGCCGTTCTGAGCTGTTCCCGTGTTGACATGTTGAGCCGTTCCGTTGAGCTGTTCCGAGCCGTTCCAGGGACTAATCATCGGAACGGCTCGATCCGTCAACCCAGCCGGTGACGTCGACGCCGTCGCCTGGGTAGTAGAGCTTCGCCCCACGCTGCCCGTCGACGATCTGCACGAGCCCACGGTTCGCCGCGTCCGTGAGGATGCCGGTCAGGTCGGACGCGTTGCCGACGCCGGTCGCCGCCTTCACCTTGGCCTTCAGGTCCGAGGTCTTGATACCTGGCTGCTCGTTCACGATCTCCGCGACCGCCGCCGCGTGCTCGCGCGTCCGGTTGTCCTGCGGATACGACGGTGCCGACGGTGTTGGCGGATCGATCGTGAACACGGTGCCTGCGCCGATCGAGTCCACCACCACGGTCGCGATCGCCTGGGTTCGGTCCGACTTGCGCCAGTCCACCCCGTACGGCCGCACCCCACCCGGCCGGTCCTTGCCGATACGGACCTGCACGACGCCACGCAGGCCACGGCCGAGCGGGCCATCCACCTCGAAGATGTACGCCGGCCCCGACAACGCGGCAAGCTTCGCCTGCGCGCCGATCGCGCTGCGCCCGCGACCGTCTTTGGACTTCGTGACGTGATCGACCGTTACGACCGCCGCGCCTGTCTGCTCCGCGATCCGGCGTGGCACACGCCGCATCCAGCCAGTGACGTCGTCGTTGTCGATGGACTTGAGTCCCGAGATGACCAGCGCCTCGGTGACGCCGTCCACGACCGCCAGGTCGTAGGTCTGGCCGTCGAGGAGATCAGCAAGCCCATCCTCGGGTCGCGCGTCCGGCTCGACGTAGACGAACCCGGCTTCGATGTCATCGACGGCGACGCCCATCATCACCAAGCGCTCGACCACCGTCGCCGCGTCGGTCTCGTAGTCGAGGTACAGCACGCGGCCGCCGTCCATCAGCACCTGCGCCGATACGCCCTGCGCAGCGAACGACTTCCCCGACTCGGGCTCTCCATAGAACGAGTGGACCTTGCCGGGGTACAGCAAGCACACGCCGTCCGACCGGCGCATCAGCGTCGGCGTCGGCGGCTTGTACTCGCCACGTAAGATCGGACCGAGGTCCACCGGCTGCCACGACGACGGTTCACCGGCTGGCGGTGCGCCGTGATCCTGCTTGAACGCTTGCGCCACCTTCGCGAGAGCTTCGTTCTCGGGGAACCCGGAGTTCCGCGCAGCTTGCAGCACGAGCGCTGTCACCACGGCACGTCCGCCGTCGGCATCTGTCTCATGCTGCCGACGAAGCCGACAAGCCCAACGGAACAAGGTGTCGTCGCGGGAACCCTCCGGGATACCGTCCAGGATCGTCGCAGCGTCCCTGAGCGGAGCCGAGTCGGTACCGCTGGTCGATCGACTGGTCACCGCAGCTACGAGGCTCAGAGGCGCATCCAGCACGTCTGCGCCGGGGTTCACTGCCTCGTATCGACCAGTGCTGCTGTGCTTGCCCCCGGGCAAGCTCACGTAGCCGCCGGTGGCCCGCACGTCGATGCCCGGCAGTGGGCCACTCTCCCGACCGACCCGGTTCTTGAGGCCGGGTACTGATCGGAAGTAGTAGTGAATGCCACCACCACCGGTCATGACGCGCAGCGTGTCCGGCAAAGGACCCAGCTCCCGTAGCGAGTCGAACCCGCCGTGCTTGGAGTCGATGTCCAGTACCCACACGCCGGACGCCTCACCGGTCGCGAGGCCCCAGTTCGCATCCGGATACGCCGCGCGCCATGCTGAGATCCGAGCCGGATCGTCGGTGGCATCATCGACGCCGTTGGGCGTACGTGGATGCTTGCCAGGTGAAGTGCAGGATGCACCCTTCCTGCACGTGCAGGCTCCTCGACTAATCGAGTGACACGGGAAGACCTTCCAGCCCGGTCGCCCGATAGAATCAAACCCTGGTGATGAGATCTGATCTCCGCTGGAGCCCCCGTTCCCCCCGGGGGCTTCGGTGTCGGCGGGGACGGTCACGACCGCACCGCCTTCCGACGCGGGCGGTACTTGCGTCGCAACGACTCCGGAGTGAAGCACTCTTCAAGTGCCACGCCCAGCAATTCGGGAAGCCGATCACGGATGAGCGCGCTCGGATACGAACGGCCAGCGATGGCGTTCGCGAGATGTTCGAAGTCCTCACCGATCGCCTCGGCGGCTTCACGTGTGGTGACGTCCTGCTCCAACATGAGCAGGCGGACGGGCTGTCGTCCTCTGGGTTTTGTCACGGTCCTCGGACCTTGTCTGCGCTCCCGGTGGATGCGTCCCTCTCAGTCGCGCCTGGGAGCGCAGATGAGCCTCAAAGAGGGTCGCATCCAGTTGGCCGCCGTCACGCACTTTGTGCGCCGGACTGAGCCCTGGCTACTTCAGAGTTTGCGGAGTCGCAGTGACTAAGTACTCGAATAGTACAACGGAAGTACCGTTCATCGTTGCGCTTGGAAGGAACAGCCCTTCCAGCGCGTGACCGATGTCCGTCGTAGCGACCGGCAGCCGCCAGGTCTACAGCCGTCTGGTCGTCATCTACGGGCGCGATCGAGCACGTCGCGGACGACCTCCGGGGTCCAACAGTCCTCGACGGTCAGGCCCAGCACTTCCGGCAGTCTGAGGAACGTCTCGATGTCGGGAAGCACCACACCATCGATGCCGGCACGGACGTGCACAGGGTGCAGACCGATCTCCCACGCCACACCGCGTGGGAACCGATCCTGCTGCGCACGGAGGAGACCGAGGACCGGTTGGGGACCGTACGTGCTCACCGTCGTGC